>NZ_KE148629.1:1125-14764 GCF_000410635.1 Comamonas sp. B-9 | reverse complement strand
CCGCCATACAGCAGCGCCGCCGTGGTGAACGGCCCGATGCCGGCCCCGAAGCCCTGCACCAGCGGCGTGCTCAGGCCGAACAGGGCGGCAGCCAGCAGCGCGAGCAGTCCGCCGCGCAGCGCGGGTGAGGCCAGTTCGCGCTGCATGGCTTACTGCCCGGTGAAGTTGGCGGCAATGAAGTTGCCCGGCAGGCTGTAGAACATGTACAGCGTCTGCTTGCTGGCATCGGCCACTGCCGGGTTCTTGAAGGTCAGCTTCCACTCCTTTCCCTTCTTGCCGTCGATGGCCTCAACCTTCTCGGGCTTGATGGCAGTCCACGATGCATCGAGCTTGCCACCTTTGACCAGCGTCTGCTTGCGCTGTTCGGCGCAGCCGGTCACGACCGACTCGGCGGCGGGCTTGGAGCCATGGAAGTGGCACGCGCCGCCCTCGTTGGCGTAGGCGGCAGGCACGCAGGCAGCGGCGGACAGGACGATGGTGGCGACGAGAGACTTGTTCATGGTGCGGTCCTTGAAGGAAGAGATGGGAGAGGAGAAGGAAACGGGTTCAGTTGAGCGTGTTGCGGCTGTCATCCTGGGTGTTCTCGATGTTCATGTCGTCGTGCACGTGGCGGTGCTCTTCGACGGGGAAACGGAAGCTGTCCGGGGCCGTGTCGTGCTGGTAGCCATGCAGCTGCGTGAACAGCAGGTAGACGCCGGCATAGACCAGCGCCAGGTTGGCCGCGTAACTGAAGCGCTTGAACGAGGGCCGGTGCCGCCAAGCAGCCAGCAGCGCCACCATGGCGGTCAGTGCCGCAATCTGGCCCAGCTCGACACCGACGTTAAAGCTCAGGATGCGCCCGAGCATTGCCGCCGGGTCATCGCCCAGCGGCAGTTGCTGCAGTCGCGTGGACAGGCCAAACCCATGCAACAACCCGAAGATGAACACGGCGCCCAGCAAGTTCGGCGACTTCATGTCGAAGACGCGCTGGAAGCCGCCGTTGTTGTCGAAGCCCTTGTAGATGACGCTCGCGGCGATGATGGCGTCGACCAGGTAGTAGTTCCAGGTGATTTTGAAGTAGGTCGCGAACACCAGCGTGATGCAGTGGCCGACGGTGAAGACGGTCACGAACTTGGCCACGTCCTTGAACGTGGTCAGGAAGAACACCACGCCGAACAGGAACAGCAGATGGTCGTAGCCCGTCAGCATGTGGCTCGCGCCCAGGCCGACGTACTGCAGGTATCCGCCATCGAGCATGCGCTGTCGGTCCTCCTCGGAGATGCCGTGGGCGAGGCCCACGAGCGGGATGAAGCCAAGCAGCAGCAATGCCACCAGGCGGTTGGAAATGGTTTGGGTCATGGAGCAAGAGCCCTCTGTGTATTGCAACAGCCCAACCCGCGCGGTGCGACGGCAGGGTTGGTCGCGGAACAATGTTCCGAGCGCGGCGCGCCTTCAGGGGCATGCCGAGCGGACAGATAGGGGGCGCTGGTGGACCACCAGCACGGCCACGGCCTAGCGCGGCCGTGGCAAAGGCCTGTTAGGCCTGTTGTGCGCTGCGCTGTGGAGGCCGCAGGGGGCCTTCGAGATAGACAGGCGCATGCCCGACGCCTGCGCTTGGCACCAGGACCGATGGGATGGTGTCGCCTGCCGCAAGGCTCATCGCCGGGGCCAACCCAGGCAGCTGCGCCGCCTGGTTGGCATGCTGGTGAGGTGGTTCGCCGCTGTCGTCCTCAATGTGCAGTGTCTGGTCGGCGTGGTGGTGGTGGTCCACTTCCTGAGCGTGCACGACCATGTGCGCGATGACCTCAGCTTGGTGGTCAAGATGGGCCGGGGTTAGCCACGCCAGTGCCTGCCAGACCATGGCAATCAGCAGGACGAGGGCTCGGCGTTTGGCGGTCACAGAAGAATTGTAGAGGTGGCACGAATCGCTGCGGACGCGTGACCACACGACCGCATGCCTTGCGGTTCCAAGTCAAGGCGAGTTCGCCGGACGGCTACGTACGTCGCTCCAAGATACAAGCTGTACAGGGAGCTTGTCGATGGTCCAACGGTATTGGCTACGACGAAGAGTAAGAGTGGATCCAACGGAGTCACTTCCCACAGGCGCAGCCATCTAGGCCTGTTTGACTGACAGCATGGCTGCTAACGATAGGCTTGGCATGAATGATCCACTCGGGCCCTGTCGCCAAGTTCGTGAATCTTTAGGCCAGGCCTCTTCTCACCTCTTTTGCCAAGTCGAAAATCGTTGCTATCAGCGGAGCGTTCTGTCGTTCGCGACGACAGATGAAGTCGACGTGGGTGGCCATTGCTGTATCCAGAATCTTCAGCTTCACAAGACGCGGATCTGGAACATAGGCTGTCTCGGCAACGACGCCTAGTCCTATTCCTTGTGCGACTGCCTCGCGGACAGCCTCCCGGCTTCCCATCTCCAGCGCAACCTGGATGTTGATATTGCGGGCAATTAGCTCGCTCTCGAAGACTCTTCTTGTCGTTGAACCTTCCTCACGTATGACGAAGCGCTGGCTCTGAAGGTCCTTGAGCACTATCTCACCGCACCGGGCTAGGGCGTGCTCTCGGTTCGCAAAGACCACCAGGCGCTGTGACCTGTATGGCATGCAATGGAGTTCGGGGTGCTCGGCGTGATTGAGGACCACGCCGACATCACCCTGGTAGTCGAGGAGCTTTTCCGTGATTGAGCGGGAGTCGCCTACACGGACAGAGACCTCGACCTGGGGATGGCGGCTCCCGAAGGCCTTCAGAACAGGGACTACGTTGTACGGGCCGATCGCGTGAATCACAAGACGCCCGACGAATCGGTTTTTGGCTGCTGCCAAAAGGGCGTGCGCATCTTCCTCGCCGCTGAATGCCCGCCGCGTGTAGTCCAGCAGAGTCCTGCCAAAGGTAGTCAGCTCAAGCCGGCGGCCTTGACGAAGAAAAAGCTCCACGCCGTACTCATTCTCCAGGCGCTGAATATGCGCTGAGATGGTGGGCTGCTGTAGATCAAGCAGCTTCGCAGCAGCAGTCATGCTTCCGGCCCTTGCCGTCGCATCAAAGGCTTTCAAAGCCGCAAGTAGCGTGAGTCCAGACATAGGTGTTATCTATAGATACCCCTATTTTTCGGGGTGCAAGTTTCATATTGATGACACGTTCCACGAACAAACTGCACGCATGCCTAGCCGTATCGAACTTCTTTCTGCGGCAAATGTGCGTCATAAGCGCTCTCGCGCTGCTCGCAGGCAGAAACTTGCAAAGGTAACAACATGAAGTTGGAGAAGGACCGAGACGTTCTGAGTCTCAAGGGAGTTTCCGTCCGCTACGTTGACTCGACCGTGGCCTTGCACCCGACGAGTCTGGATGTGAAGCAGGGAGAGTTTTTGGTGCTTCTGGGCGCCTCGGGCGCAGGGAAGTCCACCTTGTTACGAAGCATCAATGGACTGGTGCTGCCCACAAAAGGCGAGGTATCGATACCTGGCCTGGCAGGTGGGGTAGTCAACGCAAAGACGCTGAGAGAGCACCGCAAGCGCTGTGGGATGGTTTTCCAGCAGCATCATCTGATTGGACGTCAGTCGGTCCTCAGGAATGTTCTGATGGGAAAGCTCGGTGACAGGGGTGCATTCGCTTCGCTATGGCCGTGGAGCAAGAAGGACAAGCTGGAGGCGCTCACAGTGATTGAGCGTGTCGGGCTGCTCGAAAAGGCGCTCTCCCGGGCTGATGCCTTGTCTGGGGGGCAGCAGCAGCGCGTAGGCATAGCTAGGGCGCTAATACAGAAGCCACGAATCCTGCTGGCCGATGAGCCTGTTGCCAGCCTGGACCCGGCAACCGCACATAGCGTGCTCACCTTGTTGCATGAGATCTGCAAAAAGGACCACCTCACCGCAATCGTGAGTCTTCACCAGGTGGAGCTCGCGCGCTCGTTTGCAGACCGAATCATTGGGCTCCGCCAGGGAGCTGTTGTATTCGAGGGTAGGGCAGAGCAGCTGAGTCCTGATGTTGCGCGGAACCTCTATGCAAAGCAGTCCAACGCTTCCAACACGAGTGCGTCCACTGATAGCCCCCGAACTCTTCAATCCAGTCAAACCAAGGAGCTCTTGCCATGCTGAATCGCCGTAACTTCTCTCTTGTTGTCAGCGCAGCTTCTTTTGCTGCACTCCTTCCTCTGTGGGCTCATGCGCAGGGAAAGGATCCATCAAAGCTTCGTGTCGCCCTTCTTCCAGATGAGAACGCTGCCAGCATCATCCAGAACGCGCAGCCTCTTAAGCGCTATCTTGAACAGCAGCTCAAGAAGGATGTTGAGATTGTGGTGACTACCGATTACTCCTCGATGATCGAGGCAATGCGGTTCGGTCGGATTGAGGTAGCGTACTTTGGACCGTTTTCGTACGTTTTGGCCAAATCTAAGGCGTCCGGGATTGAGCCCTTTGCGGTGGGCGTTGAACGTGGGTCGCCCACATACCAGTCGGTCCTCATCGCAACGGCCGGAGGGCCGGTGAAAACGCTTGAAGACGTGCGCGGCAAGCCCTTCGGATTTGGCGACCAGGCGTCCACATCAAGCCACCTTGCACCACGTGCACACCTGCTCAAGAAGTACAAGCTTGATGGTGAGAAGGACTATCGGCCAGTTCACCTTGGGGCACATGACGCGGTCGCACGTGCGGTGCAGTCGGGTCAGATTCCAGCCGGGGCTCTGTCCAAGCCGATTCTGGACAACCTCATCGCTCGAGGAAGCATTGATGCCACGAAGATTGTTCAGCTTGACCTTTCTGCTCCCATTCCAAACTATCCGGTCGTCATGCAGGGGGACCTCAAGCCTGAGCTCAAAGCTGCCATCCGCTCTGCCTTTCTGGACATGAAGGATGCTGAGGTGCTCAAGGCGTTTCGTGTCCAGGCGTTTGCCGCCACTGATGACGCTGCATATGACGTCCTTAGGGATACCGCAACCATCCTGAAGCTTGATTTGGGCCGTATGCAATGACCTCGGCTGCATTCGAGAACATCATCAGTCGCGACAAGCGGGAGCAGTTCATTGGACTGCGCAATACAGCGTTCGTCCTTCTGGTTTGCCTTGTAGCCCTGTACGTCACGGGGTTCTTCGATGCACAGCGGTTCATCGAAGGCGCCCCGGCTGTCAAGCAGCTCTCATCTGAGATGGTCCCTCCCAACTTCGACCGCTGGGAGCACTGGGTCATCCCGCTGAGGGACACCTTGGCGATGTCGATTGCCGGCACAGCACTGACTATCGTGCTTTCACTTCCGCTGGCGCTCCTGGCGGCTCCAAACACCACCCCCAATCCTTTGGTGGGAAGAGTGGCCAGAGTCATCCTGGCGGCATTCCGGTCCGTGCCAGAAATCATTCTTGGCATTCTGTTCGTGGCAGCCGTAGGGTTTGGTGCTCTACCTGGGGTGCTCGCACTAGCGTTGCATTCCACGGGAATGGTCGCAAAGTTTTACGCGGAAGCCATTGAGCACGTGGATCCGAAGCCACTTGAAGCAGCTGCTGCGGTAGGCGCAAGCCGCTTTCAGGTCATCTCGCATGCCGTTATCCCCCAAGTCCTTCCACAGTTGGCAGACATAACCATCTATCGCTGGGAGTACCACTTCAGGGCCTCCGCAGTACTTGGCATTGTCGGTGCAGGTGGCATCGGCTTCGAGTTGATGGCAGCACTTCGCCTTGTCAAGTATGACGAGGTCTCAGCCATCCTTCTGTCGATTCTTGCCTGTGTCCTCGTGGTTGACAGCATTGGATCGATGCTGCGAAAGCGTCTCAAGTAAATCGAAAAATGAATCATCGGAAAATCGTCGTAACGCAGCCAGTTCATGAAGAGGTTCTAAGGAAGCTCCAGGCTGAGGGTGAGGTCATCATGAATCCAGGGCCTGACCCCTGGAGCCCCAGCCAGCTCAGGGAGTACCTCGTGGATGCTGATGCCATGATGGCCTTCATGACAGACAGTGTGACCAAAGAGTCGCTGCTGAACGCTCCCAGGCTCAAGACCATCTCCTGTGCACTCAAGGGGTACGACAACTTCGACCTGAGGGCTTGCGCACAAGCCGGGGTGAGCGTCACCTTTGTTCCTGACCTCCTCACAGAGCCCACAGCCGAGCTGGCCATCGGATTGGCTATTGCTGCTGGCAGGAACGTGCTTCAGGGTGACGCCGCTACAAGAGCAGGCTACTCTGGGTGGAGGCCAGCTCTATACGGAACCGGGCTTCATGGGTCGGTGGCCAGCGTGATCGGTCTCGGAAAAGTTGGGCAGGCCATATTGGCGCGACTCGCGGGCTTTGGCTGCGCGCGGCTGCTTGGTGTAGACCCAAGTGTGCGTCTAGATCAGGTCGAACTGGTCACGCTTGATGAGGCTGTCAGCACATCGGACTATGTGTTCCTGGCAGTGCCTCTTGTTAGCGATACGCGCCACCTGGTTGACTCCAGGATGCTTCAACTATCGAAAAAGGGCCAGATCCTTGTAAACGTGGGTAGGGGGTCTGTGGTCGACGAAAGGGCGGTTGTCGATGCCTTGGCGAATGAGCAACTTGGCGCGTACGCCGCTGACGTCTATGAGATGGAAGATTGGCTACTTCCAGACAGACCTCGCGAAATTCATCCGGGATTGACCAACAACGCCAGAACAGTACTCACTCCCCACATCGGCTCGGCTGTGAGACGCGTACGGTTCGAAATTGAAATGCGGGCTGCTGAGAACCTAGTCCGCTCACTCAGGGGCGAGAGTTTGAGTGATGTTGCTGTCGAGGCCAGCGCGGCAGCATAGGTATGGTTGCTCGGCGGTTTGCACGCCAGCTGAAATGGGCGCGGCTTCAGAGCCTATGTCCTATGGCTGGGTGCAACCTGCCCGTGTGATGCCATCCTGCTCGCCAAGGGGAAATGACTTGAGTCATCATCGAAGTGGTTTAGCGATGATGTTCTCTGCACGGCGCAGCTCATGGGGTAAGCCCAAATGGGCGCATGGCAAACACCAGATACTTCGAGGGGTCAGGCTACAACACTGATCGTTCTTGGCCTCTGATAGTGGTTTCAACCCAGGACGTTTCAGCTGAGGTCATTACATTCGGCTCGTAGTAGAGGTGACGCTGCTTTGCGAGTTCTTGGACTGCACGGCTGAACCCTAGGTCTAATACAACCGCACTGCGCAGAGTGTTGAGATGCACCGCCGAAAGTGTCTCCCTCGCCCCTTTAGGGTCTGCCTTAGAGTTCACGCAGACGACGAGGTGCGTTGTCGCCGATAGACTGCTTTGATGCATCTCAATGAATCTAGGCTGTTGATTTCCACGCAGAACTGACCCGCCGGGGATGCGGACAAAAACTTGGACTACCAGGGGAGGTAGTTCATGTACTCATACGCAGACAGGATTCGTGCAGTTGCGCTTTACATCAAGCTTGGCTTGCGTGTCAGAGCCACGATTCGCCAGTTGGGGTACCCAACCAAGAACGCATTGAAAGGCTGGTATCAGCACTACCTGAAGCATCAGGATTTGCCAGCAAGCCAAGCTCCAAGAGCACCAAAATATTCGCTGCAGCAAAGGCAGGTGGCTATTGCTCATTACCTCGCCCATGATCGCTGTATTGCTGCAACGATGAGGGCTTTGGGTTATCCGGGTCGAGGAACGTTGACTGCGTGGGTTCGGCAAGACTGCCCTGACACCTGCAAATCGAGAGTAGGCAGATCTTGGCCGGCTACAAAGCCTGATGCCTTGATGTGTGAGGGCGTGGTGCAGCTGTGTGCCCGTCGATCAAGTGCACAGCAGATTGCGGACAAGTTAGGGGTGTGTAGGGGGACCTTGTACAACTGGAAAAATCAGTTGCTTGGCCCTTGTGCCCCAGCCTCAATGAAACACAGTCCAAAGCGATCGCCAGTGTTGGATGAAGCAGCACTCAGGCGCCAAGTTGAATCATTGCGCCAGGATGTTCGGCGGCTGAAGATAGAACGTGAGCTTCTCAAGCAGGCCCATGAAATCTTAAAAAATGGGGCTGACATTGATCTGCATAGGCTGGCAAACAAAGATAAGGCTGTGCTGGTTGAAGCGTTGCACGGGCAGTATGAATTGCCAGAACTGCTTTCTCTTGTTGGCCTTGCTAGAAGCTCGTATTTTTACCATCGTGCTCGGCTGAAGCTGGCTGACAAATACGTTGATTTACGCCGAAGCATCACAGAGATCTTCGACAACAACTACCGTTGCTATGGATATCGCAGGGTGCAGGCATCTCTGCTCAAGGAGTGCACGGGCATCTCAGAGAAGGTGGTTCGTCGGCTGATGAAGCAGGAGGGGTTGATCGTGGCCAAGCCCAAACGCCGCAGATATAACTCCTACCTTGGAGAGATAGGTGCCGCCCCGCAAAACCTCATCAATCGAGACTTCCGTGCCGCTGCGCCCAATGAGAAGTGGCTCACCGACGTTACTTAACTCCAGATTCCTGCTGGCAAGGTTTACCTGTCGCCAGTCATTGATTGCTTTGACGGGCTGGTGGTGAGCTGGTCGATTGGGACTCATCCCAACGCACATCTCGTCAACACAATGCTGGATGCGGCCATTGATGCTGTTCAAGGCAGCGAGAGCCGCCCTGTGATTCATTCTGATCGTGGAGCTCACTACCGCTGGCCAGGCTGGCTCTCGAGGGTCCATGATGCAAAGTTGACTCGCTCGATGTCTCGCAAAGGGTGCTCACCAGACAACGCTGCGTGCGAAGGCTTTTTTGGAAGGCTAAAGATGGAGCTGTTCTATCCCAACAACTGGCAATCAACAACGATTGAGCAGTTCATTGAAGCTGTCGATGCGTACATTCGTTGGTACAACGAAAAACGTATCAAGGTATCTCTGGGACGTTTAAGTCCTGTGGAATACCGGCACAAACTTGGCCTAGCCGCATAAAACCAGTCCAAGTTTTTATCCGCACCCCCACCGGGGGCTAGTGGGTCACTTCTGGGTGGAAATCAACACGCTGTTCAAGCCGGGGCTGAAGTTCGAACCCGTGTTCGACTACGAGCAGGTGCTGGTCGTGGCCAAAGACCACCCCCTGGCTTCTACGGCCTACGTGAAGCCCCAGCAGCTGACCCGGGAAGTGCTCATCAGTTACCCCGTGGACATCGAACGCCTGGACATCTACAGCCAGTTCCTGTTGCCGGCCGGCGTGACGCCCAAGCGCCACAAAGCCATCGAAACCACCGACATCATGGTGCAGATGGTGGCCAGCGGCCGCGGTGTCGCCGCGCTGCCGCGCTGGCTGGTCGAGGAATATGCGGCCAGGATGGACGTGGTGCCTGTGCGGCTGGGCGCGCGCGGTATTGCCAAGCAGATCTTCCTGGGCGCACGCGAGGCGGATACCGCCATTGACTACGTGCGGGCCTTCGTCGAACTGGCCCGCCAGCCTGCAACTGCCACCACCGCTATTGCCCAAGGAGCCAAGGGATGAACACCACCGTCGAACGCAAAGCGCTTGCGCTGCCCGGAGGCCACGACAAGGTGCTGCTGCATTCGTGCTGCGCGCCGTGCTCAGGCGAGGTCATGGAGGCCATGCTGGCCTCGGGCATTGACTACACCATCTTTTTCTACAACCCCAACATTCATCCGCTCAAGGAATACGAGCTGCGCAAGAACGAGAACATCCGCTTCGCGGAGCAGTTCGGCGTGCCCTTCGTCGATGCGGACTACGACCGGGACAACTGGTTCGAGCGCGCCAAGGGCATGGAGCACGAGCCCGAACGCGGCGTGCGCTGCACCATGTGCTTCGACATGCGTTTCGAGCGCACGGCGCTGTATGCGCATGAGCACGGCTTTCCGGTGATCACCAGTTCCCTGGGCATCTCGCGCTGGAAGAACATGCAGCAGATCAATGACTGCGGCGTGCGTGCGGCGGCCAAGTACTCTGGCCTGATGTACTGGGAATACAACTGGCGCAAGGGCGGCGGCTCGGCGCGCATGATCGAGATCAGCAAGCGCGAGAACTTCTACCAACAGGAATACTGCGGCTGCGTCTACTCGCTGCGCGACACGAACCGCCACCGCGTGGAAAGCGGCCGCGAGCGCATCCAGCTCGGCGTGACGTTCTACGGTGACGAACAGCCCCCCAAAGATTGACGCGCCTTGCCGGGTGAGCGATGCCGCTCCATGGCTTCCAACCGACCCGATCAGCGCTGGCGGGTCGGAACTCTCCCAACAGTCGCCAGATATGGCAAGCCCCTTGCTTCATTCCGACAAGTCCAAGCCCATCGGCAACATCACCGACGCCTATTCGTTAGAGGTCAACGCGAAGGATATCTCTGCGCTGACCGCAGCGGCGCCGCGTGTATTGCCCGGGTCAACCATTTCCATTCCCTACCTGGCGAACCAGGACAACGACGCGCGACTGGCCGCAGCGCAGGCCGTTCGCGGACTCGGCTTTGAGCCCATGCCTCACCTCGCTGCACGCCGTATCGCCTCGTTCGCAAAACTGGAGTCGTTCATCCAGCGCGCGGTCGCGGAAGCCGGCGTCAAGCGTTGCTTCGTGATCGCTGGAGATCCGTCCACCCCGCTGGGGCCGTTTGCCGACAGCTCCTCACTGATCGAATCAGGCGTGTTCGAGCGCTCGGGCATTCAGATGGTCGGCGTGGGTGGCCATCCCGAGGGCCATCCGGTCATGAGCACATCTGATCGTTGGAAAGTGCTCGAACACAAGTGTCGCTGCATCGAAGGGCGCGGCATGGCGCCCTTGATCGTCACGCAATTTGCCTTCGATGCCGACATCGTGCTGGCCTGGCTGGAAGCCCTGCGCGGGCGTGGCGTCGAACATCCCGTACGCGTGGGCGTGCCGGGCCCTGCAGGCGTGGCGGTGCTGGCGCGCTATGCCGCCTTGTGTGGCGTTAGCGCATGCGCGTCGATGTTGTCCAAGTACGGCATCTCGATCAGCAAGCTGTTCGGCATAGCAGGCCCGGATCTCTTTGTGGATCGTCTGACCACCCGCCTGACCGAAGCACATGGAAAGGTGAGCCTGCATTTCTTTCCATTCGGAGGCATCGCTCAGTCCGTGAAGTGGGTAGAGCAGTACTGCTCGCGTGCCGAGCCTGAACAACCCATCGACACGGCTCCCATGTGATTACTGCGCCTCCAGCAGTCGCTTGCACTGGCATGCCCCATAGAAGCAGACCTCGTTGGGGCGAACGCTTCGAGAGCATCCTACCGCCCGCCTCAGCCTTCGCGTTGCGCAAGCGCCCCATGGGCGCGATCCCATTGGCACAGGACACACGCGGCCAACATCACCGGACGCAGGCGCAAATGCCACATCGAAATGGATCGCCCGCATCATCGGCTTCGACGGTGCGAGCTATCGATTGGCAGATTGGGGGGGCAAACACGATAAACGCCCTTCTCGAACTGCCTTCTGTAGGAAGATGGTGATAGACCGAAACTTTGATGATGCGACTTTGCTCGCTGAGACATCCTTACGTTTGCCACTGCAAAGCGCCTATGTGGCACCTAGCTCGCAAATCAGCAAGGATACGTAGCGACCAAAATATGGACTAACCTGTTATTCCATAAGACCTTTTACGGAACTGTCCGTCTACATCAAAGACTTGACAGCGGACATTTTTCATGCCCGGCTGCAGCGCAGCGGACAGCCATGAAAAGCCGGCGGTGCTATTCTTGGCTCCCGCCCTGGAGAACCCGATGAACGCGCCCACCTCCCCCCACATTCTGGCTGCTGCGCAGCGCCCCATCCCCGATGCCTTCATGGCAGCGCTCAGTGCCCGTTTTGGCAGCCAGTGCGTCACCTCGCAGGCCGTGCGCGAGCAGCATGGCCGCGACGAAGGCTCCATCACCGCGCCGCCTCCGGCCGCCGTGGTCTATGCCCAGTCGAGCCAGGATGTGCAGGATGCCGTGGCGCTGTGCCACCAGCACGAGGTGCCCGTCATTGCCTATGGCGCCGGCTCCTCGCTCGAAGGCCATCTGCTGGCCGTGCAAGGCGGCATCAGCATCGATGTGAGCCGCATGAACCAGGTGCTGTCCATCGACACCGAGGACCTGACCATCACCGTGCAGCCGGGCATCACCCGCAAGCAGCTCAACGAGGCGATCAAGGACACGGGCTTTTTCTTCCCGATCGACCCGGGCGCTGACGCCTCCATCGGCGGCATGGCATCGACCCGCGCCAGCGGCACCAATGCCGTGCGCTACGGCACCATGCGCGAGAACGTGCTGGCGCTGGAGGTGGTGACCGCCAGCGGCCAGGTGATCCGCACCGGCAACCGCGCCAAGAAAAGCGCGGCCGGCTACGACCTGACGCGGCTGATGGTGGGCAGCGAAGGCACCTTGGGCATCTTTACCGAAATCAGCCTGCGCATCTACCCGCTGCCCGAAGCGGTGAGTGCCGCGATCTGCTCGTTCCCGACCATTGAAGCGGCCGTGCGCACCGTCATCGAGACCATCCAGATGGGTATCCCGATTGCGCGCGTGGAGCTCATCGATGTGAATGCGGTGCGCATGGTCAATGCCTACAGCAAGCTCGATCTGCGCGAAGAACCGATGCTGCTGATGGAGTTCCATGGCTCGCCCACCGGCGTCAAGGAACAGGCTGAGATGGTGCAGGACCTGGCGCGCGAGCATGGTGGCAATGCCTTTGAATGGGCCGAGCGCCCGGAAGACCGCACGCGCCTCTTTACCGCCCGCCACAATGCCTACTTTGCGGCCGTCTCCAGCGTGCCGGGCTGCCGCTGCATCACCACCGATACCTGCGTGCCCATCAGCCGCCTGGCCGATGCGCTGCTGCAGTGCGTGACCGAGGCCGATGCCAGCGGCATCCCCTACTTTCTGGTGGGCCACGTGGGTGACGGCAACTTCCATTTTGGCTACCTGATCGACCCGGACAACGATGCCCAGCGCGCGCAGGCCGAGCAGCTCAACCACCAGCTGGTGCAGCGCGCCATTGCGCTGGGTGGCACCTGCACCGGCGAGCACGGCATTGGCGTGCACAAGCAGGGCTTTTTGCTGGAAGAGGCCGGCGAAGGCGCCGTCGCCATGATGCGCGCCATCAAGCAGGCGCTGGACCCCAAGAACATCCTCAACCCAGGCAAGATCTTCCAGCTGGGCTGATCGCCACCATCCCCTTAGCCAAAGGCCCGCGCAACCAAGCGGTTGCGCGGGCCTTTTTACGCCTTGTGGCGGGTTTTCTGCGGGAGCCCAGGGGGTACAGCCTCTTGCTCAGGCAGGCACCACAGCGGCCTTTTCCTTTTGCTTGCGCGCGGCCACTCCGGCGCCGACAAAGCCGGCCGACACCACGCTCAGCACCATGCCCACGGCTGCGCCAAAGAACACACCGGCGTTCATGTGGTGGTCCAGCATGTAGCCAAACACCGGGGCGGCCAGGCAAAAGCCCAGGTCCAGGCCCGAGTAGACGGTGCCATAGACCCGGCCGGTGGCGCCCGGCGGCGCGGCGCGCTTGACCAGCATGTCGCGCGAGGGGCCGGCCAGGCCGGTGCCGATACCGGCGAGCGCCGCCACACCCAGCGCCACATAGCCGGGCAGCCAGCCGGTGCCCACCAGCGCCAGCAGCACGCCGGAGAACAGCAGGCAGGCAGAGATGACTTTCTCCAGCCGCTCCACCCGGCCCACCAGAAAGCCGCCCAGCACCATGCCGGCGGCGCCAAACAGCATATAGCCGGTGACCACATAGGCGGTGATG
>NZ_KE148629.1:0-1080 GCF_000410635.1 Comamonas sp. B-9 | reverse complement strand
CTGGATGGCGCTCATCGCGCAGGTGGTCCAGAAAAAGAACGAGAAGCACAGCCAGACCGAGGGCAGCTTCAGGAAGGCCATCGGGTGCTCCTGCTTGCCGGCTACCGCCGCCTTGGCAAGGGCCGCGCCAGGCAGGCTGACGCGGTCATCGAGCGCATCGCGATTGACCACCATGATGGCCAGGATGATGGCCGCCAGCGCGGCGCCGCAGAGGCAGGCCATGCGCCAGGAGCCGGTGGCCGAGGTGATGCCAGCCATGAACACCGGCGCTGCCGCCCAGCCCAGGTTGCCCGAGAGGCCATGCACCGAGAAGCCATGGCCCAGGCGCTGCGGCGAGAGGCGCTTGTTGAGGATGGTGAAATCCACCGGGTGGAAGGGCGCATTGCCCAGGCCGGCAAAGATGGCGGCCAGCATCAGCTGCGCATAGCTGTTGGCGGTGCCGGCAATGACACCGGCCACCGCAAAGCTGCTGAGCGCGGCAAACATGATGGGGCGGGCGCCAAAGCGGTCGACCACAAAGCCGGCCAGCGCCTGGCCCACGCCCGAGACGATGAAAAAGGCCGACACCAGCACGCTGAGCTCGGAGTAGCTGAAGCCGAAGTCCGCGATCAGCCAGGGAAACAGCGGCGGCAGCAGCAGGTGGAAGAAGTGCGAGGAGCCATGGGCCAGGCCCACCAGGCCGATGGTGCGTGAATCCTGCCGCAGGCTGCCCAACGCGCTGGGCCCGGGCGCGCCCGGCGGTATTGTTGTGCTGGTTGTCATGGCAGCGATGTTAGCCAAAGCCCTGTCGGCATGTATGCGACAGAGAGACGATTACTATCGCCAATGTGCCAAGCTGCGATGCTTGGCCCCTTCTTGCGCCACCATTACCGCCGCCAACCGCCAACCGCCTAGCGCCCTGCCGCCATGCCTTCTGCCGTGACTGCCCCCTTGCCCCCACCGGCACGCGCTGCCGCCAGCGGCGAGGCTGCCAGCGCCCGCCGTGCCTGGCAGTATGTCGACTCGCTCACCCCGCACCTGTTTGTGCCCACCGCCGAGCGGCCGGTGCGCGCCAAGCTGCGCGAGCTCAGTGGCGACACC
>NZ_APCR01000572.1:0-4000 GCF_000410635.1 Comamonas sp. B-9 | reverse complement strand
TCCAGGCCTGGGGGCCCAGCGCCATCAGGGCGTTGAGCGAGGTCTGAGCACCCGCCTCGGCGGCGCGCTGCGCATCGCCGCTCAGGCTGCCGCTGGCGGCCAGCGCCTGCAGGTCGACAATCTGGTCGCCAATGGCGACGCCGCCGCGCCAGGCTTGCTGGCTGCCTTGGCGGCGAAAGCTGGCAAAGGGCAGGTTCTGCAGCGGGAAATCGCTGCCAGCGGCCTGGGCGCTAGGAACCCAGCTTTGCAGCGCGGGGTCATGGGTTTCGTTGAGCAGGGTCATGCGTTGATGTCTCCAAGTGGGGTTGCAGCGGGCGCATCTGCGTTGTGTGCCCGCTGCGGTTCAGTCTCAGTGGCCTCGGCGGCCTTAGGCCTTACCTTGCGGCTTGAAATGCTTTTGCAGCCCTTGCCAGCAGCGGTAGTACTCGTGCTGGAGCTGCACCGTCTCCAGCGCATAGGCGGTGGGCTGGATGACGGCGGGGGTCTCGAACATAAAGGCCATCGTGTTGTCGATGTAGTGCGGCTTGTGCGTGTCGGCCTTGCTGGCTTTGTCGAAGGTGTCGGCATCGGGCCCGTGGCCGCTCATGCAGTTGTGCAAAGAGGCGCCGCCGGGCACAAAGCCCTCGGCCTTGGCGTCGTAGGCGCCTTCGATCAGGCCCATGAACTCGCTGGCGAAATTGCGGTGGAACCAGGGTGGACGGAAGGTGTCCTGCGCCACCAGCACGCGCGGCGGGAAGATGACAAAGTCCAGCGCATCCACGCCGGGCAGGGAGGTGGGCGACTGCAACACCAGAAAGATCGACGGATCGGGGTGGTCGTAGCTGATCGAGCCGATGGTGTTGAAGCGGCGCAGATCGTATTTGTAGGGCGCGTAGTTGCCATGCCAGGCCACCACATCGAGGGGCGAGTGGCCGATGCGCGCCGACCAGAAGTGGCCGCGCAGCTTGGCCACCAGCTCAAAGTCGCCCTCCTTGTCCTCATAGGCGGCGACCGGCGTCTGGAAATCACGCGGGTTGGCCAGGCCGTTGGAGCCGATCACGCCCAGGTCAGGCAGCTTGAGCAGCTCGCCGTAGTTTTCGCAGATATAGCCGCGTGCGGTGCCGTCAAGCAAGGTCACGGCAAAGCGCACCCCCCGGGGCACCACGCAGATCTCTTGCGGCTCGACCTCCAAGGTCCCCAGCTCGGTGGCAATCTGCAGGCGCCCTTGCTGGGGCACGATCAGCAGCTCGCCATCGGCGTTGTAGAAATAGCGCCCTTCCATGCTGCGGTTGGCCGCGTACAGGTGGATGCCGCAGGCGGCGTTGCCGCCCATGCTGACGATGCCCTGCAGAAAATCGCAGGGCGCATCGGGCAGCGGCAGCGGATCCCAGCGCAGCTGGTTGGGGGGCGTGGGCACCTCGTCAAAGCCGCCGGTGACATGGCTTTTCCAGCGCGGCAGGGCCAGCGGCGCGAAGGGCTCATGCATGGCGCCGGGGCGGATGCGGTAGAGCCAGCTGCGGCGGTTGCTGTGGCGTGGCGCGGTAAAGGCTGTGCCCGACAACTGCTCGGCATACAAGCCCAGCGGCGCGACCTGCGGCGAATTGCGCCCCACGGGCAGCGCCCCCGGCTCGGCCTCGGTCGCCCATTCATTGGCAAAACCTGTCATATAGTGCCGGGGCTCGGCGTTCAAACTGCGCATGCATGTCTCCTTTCAGTCGTTGTTGGGGCGGGTGCGCCGGCCGTGCGGACCTGGCGGTGAAGCGATCACTAGGAATCCCTAGGGAAAATACTGGACGTGGGCGTGCCCTGGGCGCTTCCGCAAAGCGGGGCTCCGTGACATAGTCGCGGTAGCTGTTTTCCCAGCCAGCATTGATACAAAACCAAGGAGACGCGTTGAACACGCCGCTGGACCGTACCTATACCCACCGCCTGCATGCACTGGCCAAAGTCACCGACCGCACCACCCAGATGGTGTACGAGGAGGAGGTGGGCATTCCTATCAGCGAGGCCCGCTGCCTGGCAGCGATTGGCGCGTTCCATCCCCTGTCGGTCAATGACCTGGCGATGCGCGCCAACCTGAACAAGGCCCAGGCCAGCCGCTCCACCCAGGCGCTGGTCGAGCAGGGCCTGGTGCTCAAGCAGGCCAGCGAAGTCGATGGGCGCGGCGTGGTGCTCAGCCTCACGCCCAAGGGCTGCGAGTGCTGGGAGAAGGTCATGGTGGTCATCGCCCGCCGCAATGAAGAGATTCTCTCGGCGCTGACCATCGACGAGCGGGAGCAGCTCAGCGTGCTGCTCGACCGCCTGCTGCAGCACGCGCGCCAGACCAGCCTGCCCGAGTAGCGCGGCCCTGCGGCCCGCAGGGCTGCATGCACGGCGCCGCAGCGGCTTGCGCCGCCGCTGGCAGGCATACAGCCTGGCGATCATGCAGCGGCCTCCGGCTCGGCCACGGCATCGGCCTGCGTCTGGTAGAGCGAGGCCAAACTCTGGTCAATCGCACCAAACAGGCTGTGGCCGTCCTTGCCCTTCATCTCGATGCGCACCGTGTCGCCAAACTGCATGAAGCCGGTGGTGGTCTTGCTTTTTTGCAGCACTTCCATGCTGCGCTTTTCGGCGATGCAGCCATAGCCCTTGGGCCAGTCCATGCGGCCGTGCTTCTCGGCGCCGCTGTTGCTGACGGTGCCGCTGCCCAGCACGGTGCCGGCGCGCAGGTGGCGCGTCTTGGCGGCATGGGCGATCAGCTGGCCAAAGTGAAAACCCATCTCCGGGCCCGCATCGCACATGCCGACCTTGCGGCCGTTCCAGCTGGTCTGCAAGGCCAGGTGCACCTTGCCGCCGCGCCAGGCATCGCCCAGTTCATCGGGGGTGATGGCCACCGGGCTGAAGGCCGTCACCGGCTTGCTCTGCACCAGGCCCGCGCCCTTGTCGCGTTCAGCGGCTTCCAGCTGGCGCAGGCTCAACGGATTGGCCAGCATCAGCAGGCGCACGCTGTCGAGCGCATCTTCGGGACTGCTGTCCTGCTTCACATCGCCGGTGATGACGGCGAGCTCGGCCGAGAAATCAATGCCCATGGCCTCGCTCGCCACGACGATGTCGTCACAGGGGCCGATGAAGGCGTCGCCCGCGCCCTGGTGGACCAAGGGATCGGTCTTCAGCGCCGCGGGCAAGTCCTCACCCGGTGCCTGGCGCAGCAAGGCCACATGGCTCAGGTAGGCGGCGCCGCAGAGCCACTGGTAGGCGCGTGGCAGCGGTGCCATGCACTGGGCGGGGTTGAAGTCAAAGCTGTGGCGCGCGCGGTCGGCATTGAGCGCGTCGTACAGGTCCTGCAGCTGGGGGGCGTAGAAATACCAGTCGTCGAGCACCTGCTGGAGGCGGTGCGCGATCCCGGAGGCGTAATGGGCCGTGCGCAGGTCGCGCGAGACGACGACCAGCTGGCCGTCGCGCGATCCGTCTTTATAGCTTGCAAGCTTCATACCGGTGTCTCACAGTCAAACATGCCTCTATCGTGCCAGATTGGCCCCAGGCTGGGCGCTTGCCACGCTGCTTGTGCCTATCGCAATGCACGCCTTGCAGCGTGAAATTACGATTAGTGAAATGCATTCCTTTATTTAGAATACCTTAAACTAGCGCCATGGACAAGGATCGTGCAGGCATTCAGTCAGTCGAGGTGGGATTTGCGCTGTTGCAAGCGCTGGTGGAGGCCCAAGGCCCGCTGGCGCTCAAAGACCTGGCGCAGGCCGCTGCGATGCCGGCAGCCAAGGCCCACCGTTATCTGGTGAGCTACCAGCGCAGCGGCCTGGTCAAACAGGAGGCGGCCACCTCGCGCTACGACCTGGGCCCGATGGCCTTGCAGCTGGGGCTGGCGGCGCTGCGCCGCAGCGATGCAGTGCGGCTGGCGCGCGAGCGCATACCCGATTGGCTCGACCGCCTGGGCCACACGGTGGCGCTGGCCGTCTGGGGCAACCATGGCGCCACCATCGTGCACTGGGAGGAGCCGCCGCACGGCACCACCGGCCACCTGCGC
>NZ_APCR01000577.1:0-2081 GCF_000410635.1 Comamonas sp. B-9 | reverse complement strand
GCATCGGCGGCGGCCAGGTTCTTCATCGCGGGGGCGTCCAGCTGGGCGCGGCGGGCCAGGTCCTGGGCGCTCTCAAAGGGGGCGGCGTCGCGGGCCTGCAGCAGGCGCTTGACTTGCGTTTGCTGCAGCTGCTTGACCAGGCGCAGGCCCAGGCGCACGGCGGGGTGCGGGCCGCTGGCCGCTTCGGTGCTGCAGTCCATGCCGCTGTGCATCACATCGACGGGCAGCACCTGCACGCCATGGCGCTGGGCGTCTTGGATCAGCTGGCTGTTGCTGTAAAAGCCCAGCGGCTGGCTGTTGATCATGGCCACCAGAAACTCGGCCGGGTAGTGGCATTTGATCCAGGCGCTGAAGTACACCAGGATGGCAAAACTGGCGGCATGGCTCTCCGGAAAACCGTATTCCGAAAAGCCCTGGATCTGCTGAAAGATCGATTCGGCAAAGGCCTGCGAATAGCCATTGCCGGTCATGCCGTTGATGATCTTGTCGTAGTACTTTTGCAGGTTGCCGGTGCGGCGCCAGGCAGCCATCGAGCGGCGCAGCTGGTCGGCCTCGCCAGCGCTGAAACCGGCCGCATCGATGGCGATCTGCATCACCTGCTCCTGGAAGATGGGCACGCCCAGGGTGCGCTCCAGCGCCGGGCGCAGCAGCTCGCTCTCGTACTGCACTTTCTCCAGCCCCTGGCGGCGGCGCAGATAGGGGTGGACCATGCCGCCCTGGATGGGGCCGGGCCGCACCAGCGCGACTTCAATCACCAGGTCGTAGAACACTCGCGGCCGCAGGCGCGGCAGCATGCTCATCTGGGCGCGGCTCTCGATCTGGAAGACGCCGATGGTGTCGGCCGCGCAGATCATGTCGTAGGTGGGTTTGTCGTCGTGCGGGATATCGCCCAGCGCAAAGCTACGGCCCTGGCGTGCGCCCACCAGGTGCAGCATTTTTTGCAGCGCGGTGAGCATGCCCAGTGCCAGTACATCGACCTTGAGCAGGCCGACGGCATCGAGGTCGTCCTTGTCCCACTGGATGACGGTGCGGTTTTCCATGCTGGCGCGCTCGATCGGCACGATGCGCGAGAGCGGGCCGCGCGTGAGCACAAAACCGCCCACATGCTGGGACAGGTGGCGCGGAAAATCGCGCAGCGTCTCGACCAGCTCCTGCAGCTGGCGCACGGCCAGGTCACCCGCCTGCAGGCCGCACTGGGCCAGCGCTTCGGCCCGCAGCAGCTCGTCATCCCAGCGCGAATGGTCGCGTGCCAGCAGATCGATGCTGGGCGGCGCAAAGCCCAGCGCCTTGGCCACATCGCGGATTGCGGATTTGCGCCGGTAGCGGATGACGACGGCGGTGAGGCCTGCGCGGTGCAGGCCGTATTTCTTGTACAGGTACTGGATGACCTCTTCGCGCCGGGCATGCTCGAAGTCCACATCGATATCGGGTGGCTCGTTGCGCTCCTTGCTGATAAAGCGCTCGAACAGCACCCGGGTCTTGTCCGGATCGACCTCGGTGATGCCCAGGCAAAAGCAGACGGCCGAGTTGGCGGCCGAGCCCCGGCCTTGGCAGAGGATGTCCTTGCTGCGGGCAAAGCGCACGATGTCGTAGACGGTCAGAAAGTAGTGCTCGTACTGCAGCTCGGAGATAAGGGCCAGCTCTTTTTCCAAGGTGGCCTGCACCCGCGGCGGTGTGCCTTGCGGCCAGCGGCGGGCTGCCCCTTCGTAGCTGAGCTGGCGCAGATAGGCTGCCGGTGTGAGCTGGGGCGGCACCACCTCGTCGGGGTACTGGTAGCGCAGCTCGGTCAGCGAGAACTGGCAACGCGCGGCAATGCCCAGGCTGGCCTCCAGCAGATCGGGCGGGTACATCTGCGCCAGCCGCAGCCGGCTGCGCAGGTGCTGCTCGGCATTGGGCTGCAACGCGTAGCCGCAGTCGGTGAGCGGGCGGCGCAGGCGGATGGCGGTCAGCACATCCTGCATGGGCTTGCGCGAGCGCACATGCATGTGCACATTGCCGGCGGCCACCAGCGGCGCGCCACTGCTGCTGCCCGCCGCACGCATCTGCGCCAGCCAGGCCTCGTCGCCCAGGCTGCGGTCCAG
>NZ_KE148628.1:2092-17000 GCF_000410635.1 Comamonas sp. B-9 | reverse complement strand
GCCATTGCCCGCCGCACCGCCGGGTGCCGCACCATTGGCGCCACGGCCTTCGCCATTGCCACGGCGTCCACCACCCTCGCGCGGGCCGCGCCGGCCACTGCTGGCGCCATGAGCCTGGGTGGGCGTGTCGCCCTGCAGGGCCACCACGGCACCATCCTTCAAGCGGTCGGCACCCTCGGTCACCACCAGCTCGCCCTCCTTGAGGCCCGTGTTGATGGCCACCCATTCGACCGTGCTCATGCCCCGGATGACGGTGCGCTGGGTCACGGTGCGGTCGGCGTTGATCACGTAGACAAAATCGCCATTGCCACCGGTGCGGATGGCGGTGACCGGCACCACCAGCGCGCTCTCGTCCTTCAAGGTCAAACGGGTGTTGACAAACTGGTTGGGAAAGAGCGAGCCATCGCTGTTGTCGAACCGGGCCTTGGCCTTGACGGTGCCCGTCGCGGTGTCAACCAGGTTGTCCAAGGTCAGGAACACGCCCTGGGCCAGGGTCTTGTTGCCCGCACGGTCCAGCGCTGCCACCGGCAGCCGGGCATCGGCCTTTTGCGCACCCAGCACCGACGGGATATGGTCCTGCGGCACGGTAAAGCTCACATCAATCGGCGCGATCTTGGTGATGACGGCAATGCCGGTGGTGCCACCGGCGCTGATGTAGTTGCCTGGGTCCATCGTGCGCAAACCAATGCGGCCATCGATGGGCGAATTGATGCTGGCATAACCCAGGTTGAGCTGTGCGGTTTGTACCTGGGCCTGGTCAGTGAGCACCGTGCCTTCGAGCTGCTTGGCCAGCGCGGCCTGCGTGTCCAGGTCCTGGCGGGCAATCGAATCCTGGTCCCACAAGGTCTGGTAGCGCTTGAGCGTCACGCGCGCGGCATCGAGCTGCGCCTGGTCGCGCGCCAATTGGCCCTTGGCCTGCTGCAGCGCTTGCTCAAACGGGCGGGGGTCGATCTGGGCCAGCTTCTGGCCTTTCTTGACCATCTGGCCTTCGGTGAACAGCACATCGCGCAGAATGCCCGAGACCTGGGTGGTCAGGGTCACCGTGGTGGTGGGCACCACCGTGCCCATTGCCGTCAGGGTCACCGGCAGGGTTTGGCGTTTGGCAGCGGCACTGCCCACGGTGACGGCCATCGTCCGCATCGCGCCCGGGCCCATGCCAGGAGGGCCACCGGCGCCCGGTGGGCCGCCCATGCCAGGTGCACCGGCTGCCATGCCGCTCGGGTTCTTCTTGCTCTGCACCAGGTACCAGGCCCCGCCTGCCAGCCCTGCCACCAGCACGATGGCGATCGTCGATCCCAGCCAGCGGCTGCGGCGCTTGGGTGCTGCTGCAGCACCGGGGTTCAGCCCGGCGTCTGCCGCGCCGGGGGTTGGGGTGGGACGGGTGGAATTATTGGAGTTATGGTCCATGGCAGCAATCGGTAGAGGTGAGTTACAGCAGCGGCCTGTGGCAAAGCTCCACCATCAGCACCGGCATGTAAAGAATGACCGCATCCTAGTGCAGCCATGTTGCACCTGCCCTGTACCGACTGCGAAGATAAGTAAACGCCACCGCCGCCAGCCCCGAGTCTACTGAGATTCCATGGCAGCACGCCGCTGGCAAGGCTGTTGGACGCACAGGTTTTTTGCGGCGCAGTTTCTTGGCTGCCTGGAGCCACCCATCGCCATTCCTGGCGCGGCAAAGCGCAAGCCAGCCAACACGGCTGCAGCGGCCCAGCAGCTTGCAGATCACCCCTAGCCTGCGCATCGCGCAGCGGTCCCGCTTTGTCCCCATTGCACGGGCACAATGCTGTGGAAAGCTGTGAAGAAGCTTGTAGATAAGCAGGGCAAGCCGCTGATTCCTAAGCCAAATGCCAGCCTTGCTCAAAATTGAGGCATATGGGGCCTGGGCGCGTCATTCGCGCAGTTTCAACGCCCCGACACTGCTGGCCCTGGCCTCTTCTGGCACTGGAGCACCGCTGTTTTGGCGCAGCGCAGCGTTGTCCCCAGTCCGTGGGCACAATGCTGTGGAAAGCTCTGTGCACAGCTGTAGATAAGCCACCCAAATCGTTGAAACTAAGACAAAAAGTTAACCATGATGAAAAAAAAGGCAGCCTGCTTGGGCTGCCTGGGTGCTGTGGAGAACAGCGGGCTGAGGATCAGGCATCGCGGCGCTTGATCTGTTGCAGGCCTTCTGAGGTGATGACCATGTAGCCCTCACGCTCCACCACCATGCCGCGTTCCAGCAGGCGCTTGGAGACATGTGCATGCACAGCATCCTGCAGCGAAATCTTTTCTCCCAGTTCCAATTTCTTCAAAGCGGCCAACTCATCGACCGTGGGTTCGAACACGGGAGCGTGGTAAGCGGTATGGGTGGTGTTGGTAGACAACATGGCAACTCCTTATATGGTTGCGATACGTGCGTGTAGGCCTCGGACTTGCTCGGGGTCTGCGCGTTGGCGCATCTGGTCAATGAATGCCACGAAGCGTAAGACCGTTTTTTGAAAGCGCCTGTAGGCGAATACCGCTAGCCTATCGCGCCGTAGAGCCGCATTGCATAACTTTACGACGGCGCTGCCGGAGCTTTACAGCGCAGCAGCGCAACCCAGTTTGGGTGCCGCTCAGCGCGTCGGCCAGCGCCCCCCTTGGTAGGCACTGTCCCAGAACATCCATTCGAGCTCAGCGCTGTAGCGGTAGGCCTCGGCCATGCGCGTGCGGGTGGCGCTGTCAGCGGCGTCCGCCACACGGTCGATGGTGGCGATGACGGCGCGCACAGCGGCATGGAATTCTTCACTGGCATAGGTGTCCACCCAGGCCTGGTAGGGGTTGCCGGGCTGGGAGCGGGCATGGATATCGCGCCCCACTTCGGCATAGATCCAAAAGCAGGGCAAGAGCCCGGCGAGCGCCACCGGGTAGCTCTCCGACCAGCTGTTGGCCAGCAAAAAGCTCGTGTAGTGGTGGCAGGCCGGTGTCAGCGGCGTCGCGGCAAAATCCTGCGGCGTAATGCCGAAGTCGCGCATAAAGCCGTCGTGCAGCTTGCGCTCCTCGACCACCGCCTCATTGGCGGCATTGGCAAACTGCACCACGCCCTCGGCCTGGTCGGCCTTGGCGGCAGCGACGGCCAGCGCACGGCCATAGGCCACCAGGTAATGCGCATCCTGGATCATGTAATGGCGAAAGCGCTCGACCGACAAGCTGCCTGCCGCCAGCTCGCGGTTGAAGGGATGGTCCAAGGTGCGCTGGTACAGCGCCTGGTTGGCTTGCCACAAGGCCTGGCAAAACGACATGCAAACTCCTCAAGAGATCGTGGACAAGCGCTGATTGTCGGCCAGTGCCGGGCCGCTGGGCAGCATCCAACCCCAGAACAGCCAGGGCATGCATGCAGCGCAGAACCGGCTACGATCCATCCACTGCAGTCCCTGGACCTTCAACCGAACCCGCCCTGCCCATGCCCAGCCCCGCGCCCTTGTTGACCGCCGCCCAGCAGCAAGCCCTGCAGGCCGTGCAGCGCCGTGGCGGCCCGGCGCGCGAGCACGCACTTGCACCCGCTTCGATTCACGTCCACTTTCATCCCGACTGGATGGTCCCGGACTGGACGGTCCCGGACTGGACCGTACAAGGCCAGCCGCTGCTGGCGCTGCTGTGCCAGCAAGGCCGCTACCTGTCGCAGTTTGAGAGCGGCCGCAGCAATGGCAGCTACAGCCCCCAGCCCCAGGGCGAGCGCTGGCAGTGGGAGGACCAGCAGTTTGCGGGCGCTTACAACCACGCCGATCCCGCCGAGCGGCCGGTGTACGGCGCCGTCGATCTGGTGCCTTTGGGCCGCCCCAGCCACCAGGGCTATGGCGCCGCGCCCCGATTTGGATCGGCGTATCTGCAGCTGCACAGCTCTGCCACCGCACGCAGCAGCTTTTGCGACCCCGACAGCTACTGGCAGCCCCGCCATGTCGGGCTGTGGCAGCAGATGGACTGGCAGCAGCTGCAATGCCTGCAACTGGCCGACCCGCTGGACCACTATGTCGAAGCCCAGCTGCATGGCGGCCTGGTTCTGGCGCGCGATGTGGCCGCCATCTGGCTCGACCCCTGCTACCGCGATACGCCGCTGGCGCTGGCCGTGCTGCGCTCAGGCCTGCCCCTGCGCTTTCATCCGGGCTACCGCTTGCAGGCGGACCAGTTGGCGCAAGCCAGCCAGTACCGGGGCGCCGACGTGGCCGAAGTGCTGGCCGAACTGCTGCAGCATGCGCCGGGTGGACTCACCCCAGCCGATCTGGGCCAGGCCCAGGCCCGCCATCGCTACCCGGCGCCGCTGCTGAAAAAAGCCTGGCATTGCATCGCCCACCTGGGCAGGCAGTCGGGTTAGGGCCGCATCACCGATAATCGCTGCTTTTGTCGGCGCGGGCACTCCATAGAGAGGCCTGGCCATCTTCCGGATCCGCATGTCTTCTCCCGCTCCCACCCACCTGTTTGATACCGTCATCATTGGCGCAGGCGCTGCCGGCCTGTTTTGTGCGGCGCAGGCGGGGCAGCGCGGGCTCAAGGTGCTGCTGATTGACCATGCGGCCAAGGTCGCAGAGAAGATCCGCATCTCGGGCGGCGGGCGCAGCAACTTCACCAACCGCGATCTGGATGTGCGCCAGCCCCATAGGCACTTTGTCGGCCAGAACCCGCAGTTCTGCCGCTCGGCACTGTCGCGCTTTGGGCCGGCCGATTTTGTCGCGCTGGTCGACAAGCACGGCATTGCCCACCACGAAAAGCACAAGGGCCAGCTGTTTGCCGACCATTCGGCCGAAGACATCATCGCGATGCTGCTGGCCGAGTGCCGCGCGGGCGACGTGACCCACTGGCAGCCCTGCCCTGTCAGCGCCGTTGCGGCGCTGGATGCCGATGCGCAAGGCCAGCGCTTTCAGGTCAGCACTGCCCAGGGAACGGTGCATTGCCGCCACCTGGTGATCGCCACCGGCGGCCTGTCCATCCCCAAGATTGGCGCCACCGACCTGGGCTACCGCCTGGCCCAGCAGTTTGGGCTGGCACTCGTGCCGCGTGTGCCGGGCCTGGTGCCGATGACCTTTGATGGCAGCGCCTGGGCACCCTACGCGCAGCTGGCGGGCCTGGCCCTGCCGGTGGTGATCGGCACCGGCAGCAAGAAAACCCGCATGACGTTCAACGAGGACCTGCTGTTCACGCACCGGGGCCTGTCGGGGCCAGCCATCCTGCAGATCTCGAGCTACTGGACACCGGGCACCTCCATCGACATCAACCTGGTGCCCGAGGTGGATGTGGCCGAGCAGCTACTGCAGGCCAAGCAGCGCTCGCGCAAGCTGATTGCCAATGCGCTGGCCAGCCTGGTGCCCGCGCGCCTGGCCGATGCCTGGGTGGCGCAGGATGCCGATTGGCAGCGCCCGATTGCCGAGGCCAGCGACAAGGCGCTGCTGCGCCTGGCCGAGCGCCTGACGCGCTGGGAGCTGACCCCCACCGGCACCGAAGGCTATAAAAAGGCCGAGGTCACCGTGGGCGGTGTGGACACGCGCGAGCTGTCGCAGCAAACGATGGAAGCCAAGAAGGTGCCGGGCCTCTACTGCATTGGCGAGGTGGTGGATATCACCGGCTGGCTGGGCGGCTACAACTTTCAATGGGCCTGGGCGAGTGCCGCTGCCTGCGCAGCGGGCATGGCAGAAAACCAATAGCAGCAGGACGCTGGGCGAGATGCAGGAGAGCAACAGCGCAGGTCTGGCTCCCCGCTTGCAAACCGCGACCCTCTTGCTTTCCTATCAAAAGCCGGATATAATCGCCCCTCTTTGCTGGCAAAGCCCTGTCTGCCAATACTAGTCAATATGACAGGGCAAAACCGCCATTCAAGGCTTTGGGGCGCGATCTTCCCCAAAACCCGCTGTTGGCACCAATGGAAACATTAGCTAATGACGACTATCCGTGTAAAAGAAAACGAACCCTTTGACGTTGCGCTGCGCCGCTTCAAGCGCACCATCGAAAAGCTGGGCCTGCTGACCGACCTGCGCGCTCGCGAGTTCTACGAAAAGCCAACTGCTGAGCGCAAGCGCAAGAAGGCTGCTGCCGTCAAGCGCCACTACAAGCGCGTTCGCAGCATGCAACTGCCCAAGAAGCTGTACTGATCGCAGCTCTCACAGGCCTGACGCAATTTGCCCAGGCTGTGACACCACCCGCGCTCGGGACGCCAGGCGCGGGTTTTTTGTTTTCTGGCCATCGCCAGATTTTTCAGGCAGACCGCTGCTTGCGTCGACGGCCTGCCAACAGGAGCCTGTTATGAGCTTGAAAGCACAAATCACCGAAGACATGAAGAACGCGATGCGCGCCAAGGACACGGAACGCCTGGGCACCATCCGCTTGCTGCAAGCTGCGATGAAGCAAAAGGAAGTCGATGAGCGCGTCGAACTCGACGACGCGATGGTGATCGCCATCGTCGACAAGATGATCAAGCAGCGCAAGGACAGCATCGCCGCATTTGAAACTGCCGGCCGCCAGGACCTGGCCGACAAGGAAAAGTCGGAAATCGAGGTCATCAAGGCCTACCTGCCAGAGCGCATGTCCGCCGAAGAAGTGACCGCTGCGGTCCAGGCCATCGTGGCGGAACTGGGTGCCTCGGGCCCTGGCGACATGGGCAAGGTCATGGGCGCCGTCAAGACCCAGCTGGCTGGCAAGGCGGACATGGGCCAGGTCTCTGCCGCCGTGAAGGCCGCACTGGCTCCCTGATCGCCGGGAGGCAGGCCCCGAGCACGGGGCTGCCCGGAAGCCAAACATCAAAAAAACCACTGCAGCACCGAGCGGCAGTGGTTTTTTTGTGGGCGCTTTGCCGCTCAGTGGCGGCCGCGCTGGCGCATGCGGCGCAGGCCCAGCGCAGCGGCCCCGCCCAGCAGCAGCGACATCAGCAGTTGCCCCGCCAGCGATACCGTGGGTACCGCTACTGGCGCGGGCAAGGGTGTCGGGTCTGGATCCGGAGTCGGGTCAGGTGTGGGATCGGGCGCAGGTGGGTCCACATCGATGGTGTTGCTGTAGACCGCATCCTCGTCCTCACTGCTGCAAGGCGCGCTGCTGCTGCACTGGGCCGCATCGCTCACCCGGGCCAGATTGCGAACCTGTGCAGGTGCCGTGGCCGTGATCCGGGCCTGTACCGCATAGCGCACGGTTTCGCCACCTGCCAGCGTCACACCGCTGCAACCCGACGGGCTGCAGACACCAGCGGCGCTGTGGGCCCCGACCTCGGTCGCAACAATCTCGGTCACCACCATGCCGCTGGGCACATCGTCCCACTGCAGCTCTACGGGCATGCCACCTTCATTGCTCAGCGTCACCACATAGCGGGTGCTGCTGCCTTCCAGCACCTGGCTCACGCCATTGCTTTTGAGCACGGTGATATAGGCGGGGGCCAGCACATCAGTGCGCGCCTGGGCACAGCTGTCGGCAGGCAGGCAGGCAGCGCCCGGCACCGGCGGCTCGCTGCCCCCCTGCGGATCGATGGCAGCATGGTTGGTGATGCTGCCGGCCTGCGCTGGCGCGATGGCATGCAAGCCAAAGGCAGCATGGCCGCCTTGCTCCAGCGCGGCATCCAGCACCACCTCGCACTCCAGCGGCTCGCCACTGCAGACCACCGATGTCACACCGGCACCGGGCGAGGCACCCGTCAGGCGCATGCCATCAGGCAGGGCCTCGGCCACGACCAGCGTTTGCCCGGCGGCAACGGCTGTCTGGCCGCTGTTGCCAATGCGGAACTGGTAGTCCAGCGCCTGGCCCGCTTCCACCGTTGCCGCGGCCGTCTTGCTCAGCGTCAGATGCACGGGGCTGCGCAGCGCGTCGGTATCCGTCACTGTGCAGGGGGATGCTGCCGTGCAGTTCGCCCCCGTCAGCGTGGCCGTATTGCTGACCGTGGCATCGGCACGGCCCTCCACCAGCGCCGTGACCCGCGCCCGCACCTGGTAGCTGACGCTGGCGTTGGCGGCAACCGTGATGCCGCTGCAGCCCATCGGTGCCTGCAGGCTGCAGCTGCCGGCATCACTGGGCGCTGCGGCCGCCAGCGGCGTGATGGCTTCGATCTCCATGCCCTGGGGGCTGTCCAGCCAGGCGAGGCCGGCAGCGGGCATGCCGCCGCTGTTGGTGATGGTGACGGTATAGCTGCTGCTGGCACCCTCGGTCAGCGTATCGACACCATTGCTCTTGCGGATGCTGACAGTGGCGGGCAGCACGATGGCATCGCGGTCTTCGGCACTGCAGCTGTTGCCGCCGCTGCAGCTCGCGCCACTCAAGGTCACCACGTTGCGGGCGCTGTCCACGCCCACCTCACCGGTGACAGTCGCCTGCACCGCATAGACAATCGATTCACCAGCCGCGACGGCGATATCCGAGCAGCCACTGACGGTGCACAGGCCCGCCTCGCTGTTGGCGCCGACCGTCGTGGCGCTGATGCGCTCAATATTGAGGCCCACCGGGCTCTCTACCCAACGCAGGCCCGCAGCTGCACTGCCGCCGGTATTGTGCACAACCACCTGGTAGACCGTGCTGGCACCCTGGGCCAGTACATCCACGCCATTGCTCTTGCTGATGCCCATATTGGCCGCCGTCACCACCAGGTCGGTATCGGTGCTGGCGCAGCCGCTCACCCGCTCGCTGGTGCAGGTGCCGCCTTGCACCACGGCCTTGTTGCTGACCGATGTGCCTGCGGCTACGGCAGCATTCACTTTTGCGCTGACGATGTAGACGATGGATTGGCCCGCTGCCAAGGTGATGCCGGTGCAGCCCGTGGTGCTGCAGGTTCCCGCCACACTACCGCCCCCCACGCTGCCCGCGCGGATGCCACTGACCGTCAGGCCGCTGGGCACATCGCTCCAGCTCAGGCCCGCGAACGCGGTCGCGGCGCTGTTGCTCAGGGTCACGCTGTAGGTGGTCTCGGCGCCCACGGTCAGGCGGTCCACCCCATTGGTCTTGACCACACTGACCGAGTCGGCGGCCACGATCAGATCCGCATCGCTGCTGCTGCAACTGGCGGGGCTGCCGCTGCTGCAGTTGGCGCCGTTCACAATGGCGGTGTTCGATGCCATCGCGCCCACCAAGCCGGTCACCTCCGCCTCCACGCGGTACGCGATCGATGCACCAGGCGCCAGGCGCAGGCCCGTGCAGCCACTGCTATTGCAGACACCGGCATCGCTGCCCGCGCCCACGGCACCGGCCTCAATGCCCAGCACGCGCAGGCCTTGGGGCAGATCACGCCAGGAGATATCGCTGGCCAGCGAGCCGCCGGTGTTGCTGATCGTCACGGTGTAGACTGTGCGGCCGCCTGCGGTCACGGCAGCGGCCTCATTGGTCTTTTGCACGCTCAAGGCCGCCGGGGTGCTCACGGCCTCCTGGTTGTAGGCGACAAAGGCAATGTCGGAGTCGCCGCTCAAGGCCTGCACAAAGCCAGCCACCCGGCCCATGTTCTGCGGCGTGATGCCAAAGTCGGCGAAATAGTAAGCACGTATGCGCAGGTCACGGCTGCCATCGCCCACCGTAGACTTGGTGTGGTTGGGGTTCCAGAACTGCCAGTTCTGCCGGGCGACGACCGGCACGCTGCTGAGCGCGATGCTGATGCTGTTCCCTACGACCGCACCCGTGTCGTCGATGAAATAAAAGGTGTCGGTCTTGCTCGATGGCTGGCCTACCTGGGTCACCAGCACATCGGGCACCGCGTCCGTCGTGGACTCGGGATTGCCCACACTCGCACTGAAGCGCAGCGAGCTCGCCGGGATATTGAACAAGGCGGTGCTGAGATCGAGCCCATGCCCGCCATCCGACAGGTAGGAGGCCCGGGTCTTGGAGATATCGTAGCTGGCGCTTTGGGCAATGGCATTGAGGCCGCCCGCAGCGGGCAGCGAGCTGGGATTGGGCGTAAAGGCCTGGAAGACTGCCGGCTGAAAAGCCCCGGTCAGCACCGCGTCATTGACCCCGGTCGAGTAGCGCACGCCCCCGGCCGTGAACCCCAGCAGATCGTTGTTCCCATTGGCTGCAGGCGCTGTGGCGGCATTGCTGGTATTGGCTGTCCAGCTGTTGCCGTTGAAGCTGCCCCAGACGGCAGTCACATTGTCAGCCGCATGCGCCAAGCCCTGCCCCAGCACCAAGCAAAGCCCCAGCAGGCTACGCATCCCTCGCGCACCCAGCGCCCACCTCATCACTGAACCCATCACACCTTGACCGTTCTTGTTGAAAACACCGGCACCGAAATGCCAAGACCCTGAAGCCTGTGCAGCATCAGGGCCTGTGTCCATCAGTTGAAATTGAGAAAAATATATTAACTTAATCAATTATCAAAACCTAGCCTTCGATTCCATGTATTCACTTTGGTTAACAAAGACTGAAAAAGGGCCCACGCCAGATCTTGATACACATCAAGAAATTTCAATTCGTTATATTTGTATCTTAACATTACAGAAATTTCTTACCCGAAGGCCGGTATATAGCGTCTATCGGGCAGGCATACCGCGCCGTTTTTTGCGCATCTTTGGCGACCCACTCGCAGCGGCTTTGTCACCCCTGCATGCACCGCAGGGACAGCCAATGGCGCATGCAGCTAAGCGGATGTGGTACATACGGCGTAGTTCTGTTTGACCTACCCGGCTGGCAGCCAGCGCGGCACCCGCTGCGATTTGCGCCAAGCCCTGCGCCCGCCCAGCCTGCCAACGCTTTCTGTTTCCTGAGCCATGCACCACACCGACGCCCCCCCCAACACGCCGACCTCCCCCACCCCCTTGCCACTTGCCGGCCTGCGTGTGGTCGAGTTCAGCCATATGGTGATGGGCCCGACCTGTGGCCTGGTGCTCGCCGATCTGGGGGCCGAGGTCATCAAGGTGGAGCCGGTCGAGGGCGACCGCACCCGCCACCTGCTGGGCGCGGGAGCGGGCTTTTTCCCGATGTTCAACCGCAACAAGAAAAGCGTGGCCATCGACCTGCGCCAGGCCTCAGGGCTGGAAGCGGCAATCCGCCTGGCCAGCACGGCCGACATCGTGGTGCAGAACTTCAAGCCCGGCGTGATGCGCAAGTATGGGCTCGACTACCGCGCGCTGTCGCAACTCAACCCGCGCCTCATCTATGTGAACCACAGCGGCTTTCTGCCCGGGCCCTACGAGCACCGCACCGCGCTCGACGAGGTGGTGCAGATGATGGGCGGCCTGGCCTATATGACCGGGCGCCCCGGCGACCCGCTGCGCGCAGGCACCAGCGTCAACGACATCATGGGCGGCATGTTCGGTGCCATTGGTGCGATGGCCGCGCTGATGCAGCGGGCGCAAACCGGCCGGGGCCAGGAGATTGATTCCGCGCTGTTCGAGAACAATGTGTTCCTGGTCGGCCAGCACATGATGCAGTTTGCCGTGACGGGCGAGGCGGCCGAGCCCATGCCCAACCGCATCTCGGCCTGGTCGGTGTATGACGTGTTCACCGTGCAGGATGGCGCCCAGATCTTTCTGGCCGCCGTGAGCGATGCGCAGTGGACCACCATGTGCAGTGCCTTTGGCTGGGGCGATCTGCTGGCCAACCCCAGCTACTGCAGCAACAACGACCGGGTGCGCCTGCGCCCCCAGCTGCTGCCCGAGCTGCGCCAGCGCTTTGCCGCAATGAGCGCCGCGCACATTGGCCAGGTCTTTGAGGCCAACGGCCTGCCCTATGCCCCGATCAGCAAGCCCGAAGAGCTGCTGGACGACCCACACCTGCTGGCCAGCGGCGGCCTGGCCCCCGTGCGCCTGAGCGATGGCGAACGCGCGGGGCAGACGGCCCCCACCACCTTGCTGCCGCTGCGCATGGCTGGTGAGCGCCTGGGCGTGCGCATGGACCCGCCGCAGATGGGCCAGCACACGCAGGAGCTGCTGCGCAGCCTGGGCTATGGCGATGACAGCATTGCCGCGTTGCGGGACAGCCAGGCGATTGCCGGCTAGGCGCCAGCGCTTCCAGCCAAATGTGAATATCGATGAACCCGGACGATTGCGGCAGCCTGTCCTACAAGGCTCTGGCCTGCCGCCGCCTACGCTGTGGCTCTTTGTCGCGGCACTCGGGGCACCAGGGGCACCAGGGGCACCGGGGGCACTTGGGGATAAGCTAGGCCATCCGATGCGGCTTGTGGGCGCTGTTGAAACTTGCAGTCCAGCTCGCACTCCAAGCCCGGTGACCTGGGCCCCCGCCTTATTGGCGGCATGTCCTCCGCGACTGTTTTGAAGAAGGAGAATCTGATGAAAAAAATGCGCATGCTGGCGACCGCCGCCTTGATCGCCGCCACCCCTTTTGTAGCTTCCACCGCCATGGCCCAGAACCCCGCCCCCGCCGCTGCCAACGCAGACAAACGCCCCAGCCTGAACCTGGATGCCGAAGCGTCCACCCGCGTGCCGGAAGACACGGCCTGGGCCCAGTTCAGCGTTGAGAAGGAATCCAAGGACCAGGCCCAGGCCCAGCAGCTGGGCAAGACCGCGCTGGCCGATGTGCTGGCCACCGCCAAGAAGTCCCAGACCCTGCAGGTCACGACCGAGAACCTGTTCACCAGCCCCGTCTACAACAAGGATGGCAAGGTCACCAGCTGGCGCACCCAGTTCAATGTGCAGCTCGAGTCCACCGACACGGCCGTGCTGGGCCAGACGATGGCTGCGCTGATGGACAAGGCCCGCCTGACCGGTTCGGGCTTTCGCCTGTCCGATGCTGCACGCAACAAGGCGCAGGACCAGCTGATCGCCGAGGCGGTCAAGAACTTCAACGCCAAGGCCAAGGTCACCGCCAATGCCATGGGCTATGCGCAGTACGAGTACGACACCATCCACCTGAACCAAAGTGGCACCAGCCAGCCGATGCCACGCATGGGCCGGGGTGTGGCCATGATGAGCAAGATGGAAGACAGCAGCGCCCCTGTGGGCCTGGAGCCAGGCTACACCACGGTGTCGGTCAGCATGTCGGGCGCCGTGCGTTTGATCAAGTAAGCCGCGCTTGTTGAAGCGCAGTGGCCCAGCGAACCTGCGCTGAGCCGCCCCAGAGCCAGGGAATGCCTTGCATACCCTGGCTTTTTTACGTACTGCTTTAGCAAGTGATTAACCACTTACCACCATCAACCTCTCCCACCAGGCGTAAACATTTGTAGCAATATGGGCGCCATAGCCATCCCGGCTAGCAGGAGTGAAGCATGTCCCGTACTGTTCGCCCTTGGCTGCAGCGCAGCCCCCTGTTTCGATCTGCGGTGCTGGCCGGCACGATCGCCTTGGCGGCCAACCCGCCAGCGCAGGCTGCCAGCGATTTCACGCCACTACCGGGCACCTGGATCGTCAGCGCCGAGCAAGATGGAAGGCCCGGCCGGGGCATGGCCATCGATGTGCAAGATGGCGTGCTGGTCATGCAGGTCTACAACTACCGGGCCAATGGCACGGCCACCTTCCACCTGGCCGTCGGCAATATCGATGGCAACCAGGTCGCAGCCCCGCTCAAAAGCTACCGGGGCGGGCGCTATTTCGGCAGCGGGCCGCTGTCGGGCGTGGAGGATGGCGATGCGGGCGAAGTGCGCATCGAATTCACCAGCGCCACGCAGGCGCAGCTGCGCTTTCCCGGCGAGCCCACGGTAGCCATACAGCGCTTTCGGTTTGACAACACCCCGGCTTCTGCGCTGCCCTCCGCATACTGGCTCATGTCCATGCAAGACAGCAGCGGCAAGGCGGTGTACTCGGCCATTGCACTCAGCGGCGTAGACACCAGCACCGGCCCTGCGATGGTGATGGCGCTGCCCAATGGCACCCAGCTTCCGATCTCCTGCAGCTACAGCGCCACCTTGCAAGGCTTTAACTGCAGCAATGGCAGTGCCACGCCCAGCGTCAGGTTGCAGTTCCAGACGGCGCTGCAGCAGCTGAGCGGCACGGCGCAGCTGAACGGCAGCAGCTTCCAGTTGGTGGGCCAGCGCATGCTCAGCCCGGATGGCTATGACTCGCTGGTGTTCAGCGAAACCACGCCCGTCCCCGCCAGCGGCACGTGGATCGTGACGGGCGAGAAAAATGGCCAGCCCGGGCGTGGCATGGCCATCGATGTGCAAACCGGCACCCTGGTCATGCAGGTCTACAACTACCAGGCCGATGGCAACGCCAGCTTCCACCTGGGTGTCGGCGCCTTTGCCAGCGGCCAGGCCAGCGCCCCGCTCAAGAGCTACCAGGGCGGCCGCTACTTTGGCAGCGGCGCGCTCAGTGGCACGGAGGCCTCCACGGCCGGCGATGTGTTTCTGGATTTCAGCTCGCCCACACGCGGCCATATCCGCTTTCCGGGCGAGGGGGCGGTGGCCATCGAGCGCTTCCAGTTCGCGCCGGTCGCGCCAGACCCTGCCAGCCTGCTGGGCAACTGGACGTTCCACGACACGACGAACAAGGAAACCGCCCATGTGGCGCTGACCCAGGTCGATGGCACTGCCGCCACCACCGCTGGCGGCGGCGTGCGCTGCAGTTTTCTGAACCCTGCCACTGCCCAGGTGCGCTGTGTGTAAACCTTCACGATCTCCGGTCGGGGCAGTGTCTACCTCAAGGACTACCGCTTTGTGCTGCAGACCGATACGGGATCGGGCAAGGCCTTGCAGGCCGGCGAGCTGGCGCGCAGCGATGTGCTGCCCGATGACAGCAGCACGCAGAAAAACTCCTTGCTGGCGCTGCGCACGATGGACCGCCGGGGCATGAAGCTGGGTCTGGGTGCGTCCTTCTAACGCGGGCGCGCGTGGCGCCTTGGTCAGTGCAGCCGCGCCAGGATCAGCACCACGCCGGCCACGGTCAGCAGCGCGCCGGCCATGGCGCCCAAGGTGGGCGGCACCCTGGTCTTCCACCACAATAGTGGCAGCAGCAGGATGGGCGAGACAGAGGACAGCATGCCCACCAGCCCGGCGCTGCCGTACTTGAGGGCGGCGAGGATCAAGGTCATGCCCATGGCCATCGACAAA
>NZ_KE148628.1:0-2075 GCF_000410635.1 Comamonas sp. B-9 | reverse complement strand
CCCCCTGCCAGTCGCGCGGCTCCATCACGGCGGTCAGGCGTGCCGGCTTCCAGCCCACGAGCAGCAGCAGCGCATGAAAGCCGAAGCCGGCCGCCATGCGCACGGCCGATGCAGCCACCGGGTCCACATCGGGGCCCATCACCGGCTTGACCACCAAGGTGCCCAGCGCCTGGCCCAAGGCGGCTACCAGCCCCAGGCCCACGCCCACGGCCAGCCGGCCGCGTGTGGCCTCCAGGCTCGATTCGCTGCCCGCGCGCTTGCCAAAGGCAATGGCGCACATCACGCCACTCAGCACCAGTGCGCAGCCCAGCATGGCCACTGCGCCCATACGCTCGCCCAAAAAGAGCGCCGCCAGCACGGCCGACATCATCGAATGGGTGGCAAACAAAATGCCCGAGCGGCGCGGTCCCAGCCGGTTCATGCAGGCAAACAGCACCGTGTCGCCAATGAAGATGCCGATAAAGCCCGACAGCACCAGCACGCCCACCAGTGCCAGGTTCAGGCTGTCCCAGGTGCCTGCCAAGGTGGCCCAGCCGCCCAGCATCACGGTGGCAAACACCATGCGCCAGCGGGTAAAGGCAAAGGCGCCCATCTTGCGCGCCACCGGGGCGGAGAACAGCGCGGCCAGCGCCCAGCAGGCGGCGGCCAAGACGGCCAGGGATTCAGGGGGAAAAGGAAAAGGCGACACGGCAGGCGGCAAAATGGGGCGCCAGCGGTGCAAGCTGTCTCGCACCATGCTGCGCAGCTGCTCCAACAGCGCTAGGATGCCCATCCAGACACCCCAGCCCCGGCACCCAGGTGCAAGGACGAGCGATTGTAGAGCCCAGCGATGGCCTTTGCGAGCGCTGCCAGTCGCCCGGGCGGCCACCACCACCTTTTGACCAGACATTCAGGACCAGCATGAGCAAGAAACTACGTATCGCGGTATTGGCGGGCGACGGCATTGGCAAGGAAGTGATGCCCGAAGGCATCCGCGTGCTGGAGGCCGCCGCCAAGCGCTTTGACCTGCCGCTGGAGATGCAGCATTTTGACTGGGCGCATTGCGACTACTTTGCCGCCCACGGCCAGATGATGCCCGATGACTGGAAAGCGCAGCTGCAAGGCTTTGACGCGATCCTGTTCGGCGCTGTCGGCTGGCCCGCCACCGTGCCCGACCATGTCTCGCTCTGGGGCTCGCTGCTCAAGTTCCGCCGCGAGTTCGACCAGTACATCAACCTGCGCCCGGTGCGCCTGTTTGAGGGTGTGCCCTGCCCGCTGGCCGGCCGCAAGCCGGGCGATATCGACTACTACGTGGTGCGCGAAAACACCGAGGGCGAGTACACCGCGCTGGGCGGCATCATGTTCGAAGGCACGGACCGCGAAATGGTGCTGCAAGAGGCCGTGTTCACCCGCAAGGGCGCTGACCGGCTGCTCAAGTTCGCCTTTGACCTGGCCCAAAGCCGCAGCAAAAAGCATGTGACCCTGGCCACCAAGTCCAACGGCATTGCAATCAGCATGCCTTGGTGGGACAAATGTGCCGAAGCCATGGCCAAAAACTACCCTGACGTGGTGCTGGACAAGCAGCACATCGACATCCTGACCGCCCGCTTTGTGCTGCAGCCCGGCCGCTTCGATGTGGTCGCCGCCACCAACCTGTTTGGCGACATCCTGAGCGACCTGGGCCCGGCCACCACCGGCACCATTGGCCTGGCGCCCTCGGCCAACCTGAACCCCGAGCGCAACTTCCCCTCGCTGTTCGAGCCCGTGCATGGCTCAGCGCCCGACATCTACGGCCAGAACATTGCCAACCCGATCGCGATGATCTGGTCGGTGGCGCTGATGCTCGACTTCCTGGGCAACGGCCAGGGCGCCTGGCGCAGCGCGCATGACGCCATCGTCGATGCGATCAGCCAGACCATTCTGAGCGGCCCGCGCACGCCCGACCTGGGCGGTCAGGCCAAGACCCCGGACGTGGGCAAGGCGATTGCACAAGTGCTGGCCTGAACGCCTGCCAGCCCAGGCGGCGCTCGCTGCGCTGGCCAGCGCCCTGCTGGCCTGGGCGCCGCTGGCGCATGCCCGGGGCTACACACCCCAGG
>NZ_APCR01000571.1:0-3719 GCF_000410635.1 Comamonas sp. B-9 | reverse complement strand
CTGGCTGGGCGCTGCCTCGGGCTCGGCGCTGGCGGCCTGGGGCGCAAAGTGCTGCACCACATCCAACAGGTGGCTGGCGCGGTAGACCTCGGCATCGGGCACCAGGGCGGCATCCTCTGCACTGCCCGGGGGCAGCACCTGGCGCACCTGCTGGCCGCGCTGGTGCAGGTCCATGCTGGCGGCCAACGCACCGCGCACTGGGCGCAAGGCACCCGACAGCGACAGCTCGCCGGCAAATTCATAGTCCTGGAGCCGGTCCGCATCGATGGCGCCACTGGCCGCCAGAATGCCGACCGCAATGGCCAGGTCGTAGCGGCCCGACTCCTTGGGCAGGTCAGCGGGAGCGAGGTTGACGGTGATGCGCTTGTTGTGCGGAAACTCCAGCCCGCTGTTTTGCAGCGCCGAGCGCACGCGTTCGCGCGCTTCCTTCACTTCCAGATCGGCCAGGCCGACCAGGGTGAAGCTGGGCAGGCCATTGGCCAGATGGACTTCGACGCTGACGGGATGGCCGGTGAGCCCGACCAGGGCCCGGCTGTGCACCACGGCGAGACTCATGGGCGGGCTTCCTTGTGGTTTTGCACCTTTTTGGTGCATTGCGAAGCACCTCTTGGAGGCACGGCTGCCACCAGCATCGCAAAAGTCGCTGGCAGCAACAAGTGGCGACAGCCCGGGGCCGGGGTGGCGGCGGCGCCGGCCTGCCATTCCGCGCCCCTGGCCGCCCCGTGGCGGCTCAGAACGTAAGCATTTGCAAAAAAATATAGCGCGCTGCGCTTGTCTGGTGCGCGCAACGCAGCGGGTGGCGCTGGGTTTGGCACGCTCTGTGCATTGTGCTTGCCACAAACGGATGGGTCGAATTCATCAACAAGGAGTGTGGCAATGGCAATGAGCAACAGAGGCTGGATGGTGGTGGCGGGGGCAGCGTTCCTGGCGCTGCCAATGGTGGCAAGCGCGCAGCTGACCGCCAATGTGAGCGTGACCACGAACTACAAGTTCCGCGGTCAGGACCAGAAGTCCTCTAGTGCCCAATGGGTCAAGCCCGCACTCCAGGGAGGGGTCGACTACGCCTTTGGCGACAGCGGCTTTTATGTGGGGAACTGGAACTCCACCGTCGACTGGCTCGACAACAACAAGCTGGAGATGGATTTCTACGGTGGCTACAAGTTCAAGGCCGCCGATGTGGACTGGGATGTGGGTCTGCTGACCTATGTCTACCCCGGCAACACGCTGGGCAACACCACCGAACTGTATGGCTCGGGCACCTTGGGTCCCGTGACCGTGAAGTACTCGCACACCGTGTCGAAGGATTACTTTGGCTGGGCCGGCACCAAGTACGACAGCACGTACAAGGGCCGTAACACCGGTTACCTGAATGTGGCATTCGCCCAGGAAGTGGCGCCCAAGACGACCTTGAAGCTGGCCGTGGGCTACACGCGCTTTTCCAGCGACATCAAGGACCTGGGCGTGCCCAACTACCTGGACTACAGCGTGGGCGGTGCCTACGACCTGGGTGATGGCTTCTCGCTGAGCGCCGCCTGGGTGGGCGCCAACAAGACCGGTGCCTTTGGCTTTGTGAACAAGGGTCGCGCGATCGTGTCGCTGACCAAGGCTTTTTGATGCAGCGCCGCTGCAATAAGTGACGACAGGAGAGACTATGAACATGAAACTGGTAGTGGCGGTGATCAAGCCCTTCAAGCTCGATGAAGTGCGTGAGGCGCTGTCCGATATTGGGGTGCAAGGCATCACGGTGAGCGAGGTCAAGGGCTTTGGCCGTCAGAAAGGCCATACCGAGCTGTACCGAGGCGCCGAGTACGTGGTGGACTTCCTGCCCAAGGTGAAGCTGGAGATCGCGGTGGCCGAGGACCTGGTGGACCGGGTGATCGAGGCCATCGAGAACGCAGCGCGCACCGGCAAGATCGGCGACGGCAAGATCTTTGTCTCGCCGCTGGAGCAGGTGGTGCGTATCCGTACCGGCGAAACCGGCCCGAACGCGATCTAAAAAACAGCGCTCCGCGCTGGCAAGGCGCGCGCAACAAGCCAATTTATCTTGAAGGTGTGAACAACATGAGACGACTTCTTTCCTTGGCAGGGCTGGCGGCAGTGGCACTGGCCACTGCGGGCAACGCGGCTGCGGCCGATGCGGCAGCTCCCGTTCTGAATGCAGGCGATACCGCCTGGATCATGACCTCGACCATGCTGGTGATCCTGATGGTCATCCCGGGTCTGGCGCTGTTCTATGGCGGTCTGGTGCGCAGCAAGAACATGCTGTCGGTGCTGGCCCAGGTGTTCACGATCTTCTCGCTGATCACCGTGCTGTGGACCATCTACGGCTACTCGCTGACCTTCTCCGGTGAAGGCAACTTCTTTGGCGACTTCGGCAAGGTGTTCCTGATGGGCATCACCCCCGATACCTTGTCGGGTGCGATGGCCACCGTGCCGGAGTATGTGTTCGTCTCGTTCCAGGCCACGTTCGCCGCCATCACCGTGGCGCTGATCGTCGGTGCCTTTGCCGAGCGCATCAAGTTTGCGGCCGTGATGATCTTCGCCGTGCTGTGGTTCACCTTCAGCTACCTGCCGATTGCCCACATGGTCTGGGGCGGCGGTCTGCTGGGCAAGGATGGCGCGCTGGACTTTGCCGGCGGCACCGTTGTGCACATCAACGCCGGTGTGGCCGGTCTGGTGGGCTCCTATGTGCTGGGCAAGCGCCTGGGCTTTGGCCGCGAAGCGCTGGCCCCACACAACCTGACTTTGACCATGGTGGGCGCATCGCTGCTGTGGGTGGGCTGGTTCGGCTTCAACGCCGGCTCGGCAGGTGCTGCCAACGGTATTGCGGGCCTGGCCTTCATCAACACCATCGTGGCCACCGGCGCAGCCTGCGTGAGCTGGTTGGTTTGCGAGACGCTGCACAAGGGCAAGCCCTCGATGCTGGGTGCCGCTTCGGGTGCCGTCGGTGGCCTGGTGGTCATCACCCCAGCCGCTGGTTTTGTCGGCCCCATGGGTGCCATCGTCATGGGTCTGCTCGCCGGCGCTCTGTGCCTGTGGGGTGTGTCCGGTCTCAAGCGCCTGCTCAAGGTCGATGACACCTGCGACGTCTTCGGTGTGCACGGCGTGGGCGGTATCCTGGGTGCCATCCTGACCGGTGTGTTCTGCGCCTCCAGCCTCGGCGGTGTCGAGCCAGAAGGCTACAACATGGCCCACCAGATCTGGGTGCAAACCAAGGGCGTGCTGATCACCATCGTGTGGTCGGGTGTGGTGGCCTGGATCTCGTACAAGGTGGCAGGTTTGCTGACCGGTGGTCTGCGTGTGACGGAAGAAGCCGAACGCGAAGGCCTGGACATCACCTCCCACGGCGAAGCGGCCTACGGACGTTGATTCTTGCGGATACTCCTTGGGGGGCCGGACGGGTGCACAACCCGGCCGGCCTTTTTTTATGCGCCGCGCTGGCGCTGAAGACAAAGCTTAGACGGGTGCCGTGGCGCGCTCTGGCCACAGCGCCAGGCCGCCGGCCACGCTGAAGGCCTGCTGGTGGCCCAGCCGGCGCAATGCATGGGCGGCCTGGGCGCTGCGGTTGCCGCTGCGGCAGTAAAATACCACGGGGGTATCGGCCGGCAAGGCCAGCCACTGCGGCAGCGCATTGAGCAGGCCCGACAGCGGCACGGCCTGGCTGCTGGCGCCATCGTCCATGCCAGGCGCCTGGCCCAGCTGCTGCTCATAGGGCTCGC
>NZ_KE148627.1:1403-6711 GCF_000410635.1 Comamonas sp. B-9 | reverse complement strand
GATGCTGAGGCCGGCAATCGCCGCAATGTTCAGCCGCTCCACCAGCCAGAAACCAAAGTAAGGCTTGTCCGGATGGGGCAGCTTGGTGCGGCGCTTGACGGTCCACATCACCAGGCCGGTGCCGACCATGGCCGTGCCCGCCAGGCTGGTGAGGAAGTAGAGCCAGCGCACGGTGCTGTCGCCAAAGCGGCCCAGGTGCAGGGCGTACAGCACGCCCCGCGTTTCAGCCGCTGCGCCGACCTGGTCCTTGACCTCCAGCAGCTTGCCGGTGCTGCCCTCGAACAGCATGTATTTGGGGCTGATCGACACGCGCTCGAAATCGCCATAGGTGACGATCACGCGTGCCGAGGCATCGCCGGCATTGTTGACCGTGACGCGGCCAATGCGGTCCTCGCCCCAGCGCTGCTGGGCCTGGCGCACCATATCGCCCAGGGGCGCCAGCGGCGCGGCCACGCCACTGGGCTTGCCAGCGGGGATGAAGGCGCTCAGCTCGCTTTGCATGGCCTGGCGCTCGGCCTGGGTCTTGAATGCGGCGCTGCTGGCCCAGGGCATGGTCATGGCCATCAAGGTGACCAGGCCGGTATAGGTAATCATCGCGTGGAAAGGCAGCCCGAAGACCGACAGCGCATTGTGCGCATCCAGCCAGGAGCGCTGGCCCTTGCCCCAGCGGAAGGTGAAGAAGTCGACAAAGATCTTCTTGTGCGTGATCACGCCGCTGACAATGGCCACCAGCATGAACATGGCGCAAAAACTCGCCAGCCAGCGGGCCCAGAGCACGGGCATGTAATGGAACTGGAAGTGGAAACGGTAGAAGAACTCACCGCCCACGGTCTCGCGGCCGGCCACCTTCTGGCCGGTCTGCGGATCGAACACCGCGCTGCCAAAGCCGCGCTCGCCCTTCTCGGGCTTGGCAATCCGCCAGAACGCGCTCACGACGTTGTTGCGCGCATCGGGCATGCCCAGGCTCCACTGGTTGCTGCCAGGGGCCACTTGCTCCAGCACCTGCGCCACGCGCGGTGCCACTTCGGCAGCATCGGGCACCACGGCCTGGTGGGCCAGCTCGGGCCGCATCCACTGCGAAATCTCTTCCTTGAAGTAGCTCACCGTGCCGGTGAGAAACATCGCATACAGGATCCAGCCCACCAGCAGCCCGGCCCAGATATGCAGGTCGGACATGGTCTGGCGGATGCCGCGTACCGCTGGCTTGCTCGGTTTGCTATCTTTTTTATCAATGGCAGTCATGCCGGAGTCACTCCATTCCATACCGGCCAGGCGGCCAGCAGCAGCGGTATTGCGGCCAGCAGCAGCCCCACCCAGGCACGGGTGGCCGAACGCACCGCAAACACCCAGATCACCGCGCCCGTGTAGACCAGAAAGCTGGCCATGGTGCCGGCCAGCACGGCCTGGGGTTTGGCCATCGGCAAGGCCAGCACGGCCACGCTGGCCACCGCCGCCAGCGCATAGCCGCCGCCAATGGCGGCAACGATGCGCGAGAGCAGCGGGCCGACCCGGCAGGCCTTGGCCAGCGCGGCGCGCAAGGCGCCGCTCAGCGCCTGGCTGGTCATTTGGCCGGGTTAGGCGTTGCCACAGGGCCAGCCGCCACTGGGGCCACGCCCTCAGGCTTCACATAGGTGACCGAGGTCACATAGCTCACGCCGTCGTACTTCTCGCCAGCGCGCTCGCCGGGCGTGCGGTCGTTGTGCTTGATCTCGGCCACATACTGGCCTTGCCATGGCAGGTCGAACTGCACCAGGCCTTGGGCATCGGTGTGGCCCTCTTTCATCCAGCCCGATTGGGTGACCAGCGCGACCTGGGTCTTGGCCAGCGGCTGGCCCTTGAACGTGGCCTTGAACTCACCGTCCTTGCCGGTCGGGGTCAGGTCCAGCGCCAGCTTGGGCTTTTGCGCGGCAAAGCCGGTGACCAGGCGTGCAGCAGGGTGGTACCAGTTGGTGACATCCTTGCCATCGCGCTTGAACGTGGACAGCGGGTAGTTCGCGTCCTCCGCCACGATGGACTCGCCCGCCTGAACGCTGAAAGGCAGTGCAAAGCCGTTGGCGGTCTTGTTGCCGGCAGCGGCCTTTTCTTCGCCCTTGGCGTTGATCAGCACGCCCTGGGGCTTGCCAAAGTGGTCCAGCAGGCCGGGGGACGCTTCGCGCAGGTTGTCGCCAAACTCGCCAAAGCGCAGCACCACGGCATTGTCTGCACCGGCGGGCTCGAGCCAGACCTGGTGGGCTTGGGCGGACATGGCCAGCACGGCCAGGCTCAGGGCAGACAGGGATTTCTTCAACATATGCTCTCTCTCCTTTTTTGATAAACATGCTGCAGGCGCCTTGTGCGCTCCCGCAGCCCACTCCCCAGAACCGGTGGGCGGTCTCTACGCAGCTGCGCGGAGACCACCCGCAGGTTCTCAAAAATCAACCGTTGCCGACAGCACCACGGTACGCGGTGCGCTCAAGGTCAGGTAGTTGTTGCCGCTGATCAACCAGACGTTCTTGCCCGTCAGGTTCTCGACATTGGCACGCAGCACCACCGCCTTGCCGCTGACCTGGGTGCGGTAGCGCGCACCCACATCCAAACGGGTCCAGCCCGAGAGCTTGAGGGTGTTGGCATTGCTGGCCCAGGCCGAGCCGGTGTGGATCATGCGGCCGTTGACCGACAGGCCCTGCACGCCGGGCACATCCCAGTCGGCGCCCAGGTTGGCATTGATCTTGGGCACGCCATAGGCATCGTTACCCTGGTACTGCGCTGCCTTGGTGACCTTGGCACGGTTGAAGGTGAGGCCCCCCATCAAGCGCAGACCGCGTTGCAGCTCGCCATAGGCGGCCAGCTCCAGGCCCCGGTTGCGCTGCTCACCATCAAAGCTGTAGATGTTGGTGGTCGGGTCGGTCATGCTGTTGGGGCGGCTGATTTGGAACAGGCTGGCCGTCGTCATGAAGCTGCCCCAATCCACCTTCACACCCGCTTCGTACTGCTTGGACTTGAACGGCGGAAACACCTCGCCGGCATTGACCGCCGTGTTGGGCGCCGTGGCACCACGCGAGAGGCCGGCCGTGTAGTTGCCGTAGACGGAGACCTGGTCATTGGCCTTGACCAACAGGCCGACCAGCGGCGTGGTCGCGCTCTTGGCGTAGCTGCTGGTCTGCGCGCCGGTGGCAGTGCTGAAGTTGCGCAGGTCCACCGTCTGGCGGCGCAGGCCCAGCGTCAGCAGCAGGCGGTCATCGGCCAGGGCCAGGGTGTCCGTCACCGCGATGCCGTAGTTGTGCGCCTTGGAGGCCTTGTTGGGCTCGGTGCGCGCGCCTTCGACCGGCGGCAAGGGCGCAGGGTTGTAGATGTTCGATGGCGACGTGGTCAGGCCAGCCACATAGGCGTTGCCGGACTCCTGGCGCAGGTCGGAGGCGCTGACCACCAGCGAATGCTTGATACCGGCGGTAGCGAACTTGGCACGCAGGCCCAGATCGGCGCTGCTGGTCTCGGTGTAGGAGTCATAGAAGCTGCTGCGCACCGTGAAGTCGCCGGCCGCATTCATCGACGTGGTCGTGGTCGGGAAAATCTGCTGGGCCTTGCCCTTGCGGTAGCCAATGCCGGCAAAGGCCGTGACCTGGTCGTTCAGATCGACTTCGAGGCGCGAGGCGATGACCTTGTCGTCCAGCGACAGATCGGTATCGGGGAACCAGTTGCTGCGCGAATTAGGTGGCTTGGGCAGAGACGTGAGCGCCGGGTTGAAGCCGATCTGCGGGCGAAAATCTTCCATCTCTTCGCGCTGCGCATAGGCGTCGAGCGACCAGCGCAGATTGCTGCCCCGGTAGTCGACGGCGATTGCGCCTACGCCCAGCTTCTGGTCGCCACCACGGATGCTGGCCTCGCCGCCGCGCGCTGCGCCATTGACGCGCACGCCCCACTCCTTGTTCTCGCCAAAGCGGCGTGAGATATCGACGCTGGTGCCAAACTGCGCGCGGCCCAGGTACTGCAGGCCCACGCGGTTGAGCGGCTCATCGCCCGCACGCTTGGTCTGCACATTGATGGCGCCGCCAATGCTTCCGCCCGGCGGCATGCCACCCACCATCGCGCCCGGGCCCTTGAGCAGCTCGGCACGCTCCAGAATCTCGGCCGGCACGCGGCTGGCCGAAGTCAGGCCATAGAGGCCGTTGAGGCCCACATCGCCACCGCTGATGCCAAAGCCGCGCACCTGGATGTCTTCGCTAAAGCCCTGCGAGGCGGTGGTCAGGCGCACCGAGGCGTCGTTGGCCAGCACTTCACCCAAGGTGCGTGCCTGCTGGTCGGCCACCGCTTCTGCGGTGTAGGCCACGGTGGAGAAAGGCGTGTCCATCACATCCTGGTCGCCCAGCATGCCAATGCGGCTGCCGCGCGCCTGCTTGCCACCCGCATAGGCCTCGGGGCGGTCGCCGGCGCGGGTGGCGGGGGCCGTCACCACCACCGGGTTCAAGGCCACTTCGCCTGCGGTCTGGCCGTTGTCGATAACCAGGGTTGTGCCTTCGATGCGGGCGACCAGGTTGGTGTTGCGCAGCAGCTGGCGCACGGCATCCTGGGCGCTCATGCTGCCCTTGACGGCGGCGCCCGGGCGCCCTTGCACCAGCGCCGGTGGCGCCATCAGTTGCAGGCCAGCCTGGCGGGCCAGCTGGGCCAGCGCGCTGTCGAGCGGCTGGGCGGAAATATCAAAATCAGCGGCCGAGGCCGTGCCAGCCAAGGCGGCAATGGCCAGGGCAATCAGGTGGCGTTTGCAGGGGTGCGACATAGCGTAGGGTACTTTCCTCATGTGGTTCACAAGAGGTAATACGAACGAGACGCAGTTTTCCCTCAACGCCAGTGCAAGTATTTTTAAATGACCGTCTGCCGGTCCATAGTGCATGCACGCCATCGCTCAACTCTGCGCCTTGCGCCGTGCAATCGTGATGCGGCGCGCCGCGCCCTGGCCTTCTTCGCGCACTACCACCGGCACACTGCGCGGCAGCAGCTGCAGCCAGGCGCGGGCATCGGCAATGCGCACCCGGCCAAAAATCGTCAAATGCTCGGCATCCGGCGCCACCTGCAAGGGCACTGGGCAGTAACGGGCCAGGCGCTGCACCGCCAGGCCCAGCGGCTCGTGGCGGAAGTCCAGCCAGCCATTGCGCCAAGCCGCCACCTCTTCCGCGCTGCTGTCGCGCCGGGGCGACTGGCCTGGCTGCCAGTCCAGGCTCTGGCTGCCGGTCAGCTCCCAGCCATCGCCGGCATCGGCCAGATCGCCATCGCTGCCGCGCTCCTGCACGCGCACCCGGCCCTCTTCCACGGCTACACGCAGCCCACCCTGGTT
>NZ_KE148627.1:1047-1276 GCF_000410635.1 Comamonas sp. B-9 | reverse complement strand
CACATGGCGGCGCCTGCCGTAGTAGCGCACATCCAGGCGAGTCTGCGCATCCAGCGCAATGCTGCTGCCATCGGGCAAGGCCTGGTTGAGCTGGCGGCCGGTAGCGGTGCCCAGCTGGATCTGCCATGTCACTACCTGGCTTTGGTACAGGCGCCAGGCCAGGCTGCCGCTGGCGCCCCCCCCTGCCACACCGAGCAAGGCCGACAGTGCGCGGCGCCGGCCCTTGCGC
>NZ_KE148627.1:558-925 GCF_000410635.1 Comamonas sp. B-9 | reverse complement strand
CTTGACGGAGACGCCGTGCGCAGCGGCAATCGCCGCCTGCGATTCGCCATCAAGCCGGTCGGCCAGGAACATGCGGCGGCAGCGCTCAGGCAAGGCCGCAATCGCGGCATCGACCGCCACCAGCGCCTCGCGCCGCAGGCTGGCCTCGGCCACATCCTGGCCCAGCGCCTGCACACCGGCGCTGCTGTCATGGAAGCCGCTGTCAAAGCGCTCGGAGCTGCGCGCGGCCCGGCGCAGGTGGTCGATCACCAGATGCTCGGCCACCGTGTACAGATAGGCGCGTGGCGCCGGGTGCTGGCTCTGCGCCATCGGCCCCGCTTCCACCACGCGCAGCCAGGCGTCATGCACGATGTCCTGCGCCGATTGG
>NZ_KE148627.1:0-548 GCF_000410635.1 Comamonas sp. B-9 | reverse complement strand
TTGGCGGCTGCCGGTACGGCGTGCCACAAAGGCGATCAGCTCGCGATAGCTATCGCGAAAGGCTTCCAACGGGAGGGCGGACATGACGGGGACAGGCGAGCAGTAAAAATGACAAGGCGCGCTAGTATATTACGAATGAGAATGGATCTCATTTGTTATATAAATTCTCTTTGAAAACAGGGTGTTAAATCGCCCGCCCGTGGAGGCGGTTACTGCTGCCAGCGCAAGCATTTCCCGCTATGGAATACGCCATAAAAACGCCCTGTACCGCTAGGTTGAGGGCGTGGGAGCGGGCAAATCTGCTTACAGATCGCGCTTGATCAAAGCCCCGCTGAACAGCACCGGCCCGGTCGGGCCCGTCTCGCTGGGCACGCCGCCCTTGGGCTCCAGGCTGACCGCCAGCGCTGGGACGGCCTGCACCTGGGCCAACTGCGCCTGCAGTTGCTCCAGGCGCCCCTCCCCCATGACGCCCAGCGACTGCGGCGCGCCCTGCGCGGGCAAGGCCCAGAGCTGCAGCGACCGGTCGGCGGCCTCCTGGTAGCCGCCCA
>NZ_APCR01000591.1:0-1858 GCF_000410635.1 Comamonas sp. B-9 | reverse complement strand
CCAGCACGGGCACCCCCGCCTGCACCGCCGTCATCACCGCCGGGCCGTAGTGGCGCCAAGGCCAGCCCTTGTCATTCCAGGCCAGCGCCTGCTGCACCTGGGCTTCGCTGGCGCTGGGGGCCAGGCCCTGGGTGCTGTGGCCGGCGTCGGCCATCTCCAGCACGACAGCGGCCAATTGCCGCCGTGCCGCCCAATGGGCCACCGTGGCCTGCTGCCAGGCTTGGTGCGCGGCGGCATCATGCTGCTCGCCCAGCAGCAGCACATCGGGCGCTTCGGCCAGTGACATCGTCGACCGGTCCAGCTCGGCGTTGGCGGAGGCGGAGTTTTGCGGCGCCTGGCTGGCGCAACCGGCCAGCAGCGCCAAGCCCAACAGGCCGGACAGCCAGCCGTCAGTGCGAATGACATTTATTTGTATCATTCGCGCATGGTAATGGCTGGCCGGCGGCCTGGGGGCTAGAAGGGTTGCCGTTTTCCTTAACGGCGCTGGCCGTTGGTCCAGATCGCTCCGGTGGTCAATGCACCTTCCATCGACACATTGACCAGGGTCGCGCCCGTCAGGTTGGCGCCGGCCAGGTTGGAGTTGTCCAGGCTCACATTGACCAGCTCGGCGCCCTGGAAGTTGGCGCCCTGCAGGTTGGAGTTGGACAGGTCCACATTGGTGAAGCTATGGCCGGCAAAGTTGGCCTGGGGCAGGTTGGAGCCCGACATATTGGCGTTCACATGGGCCTGGTTGCCGCCGCTGCTGCGCTTTTGGCTGCGCACGGTGGTGGCTGATTTACCCTGGCCTTCGACGACGACGGCTGCGCCGCCAGTTCCACCGTGTACGGTGCTGCTGCGGCCGGGGATATTGGTTTCGGCCACGGCGCCACGGCCCGAGGCCGCATTGACGACGGCACCGTTGACGGTGACCGAGGCGCCTTGGCTGCCGCCGCGCACATCGACGCCGGGGGCCGAGATGACGGCGCCTTGTGCCCAGACGCCGCCAGCGGCCAGGCTCAGGGTCAGCACGGCCAGGGCCTGCTTGATTGTGGGTTGTTGCATGCTTGTCCTTTCTTGCGCTACTCGGTGAGCGGCGCGTTGTGACTCAGGTTGGAGGGCTGCATGCCTGGGGCATGCGCGGCAGAGGGAGGCCCCTCGGTCGGCACCACCTGCTCCTGCGAGAGCGGCGGGGTGTTGGTATCTGCCGCCGCATCGCCATCGGCGGCAGGCGGCTCTGGCCAGGCAAAGGGCTGCTGGCTCAGCTGCGAGAGCGGGTCGGCCACGCGCTGGGGGCGATCGGGCGGCGCGCTGGGGTGTTTTTCTTCGACCTGCAAGGCCACGGCATTGATGCGCGCGGCCAGCTCCTGCATCCAGGCTTCGTCGATCACCGGTTGCTTGTCGTTGCTGCGGCTGAAGATCAGCGCCAGAAACTCACGCGCCTTGGGCGAGCCAGCATCGGCAGCGCGCCGGTAGTACTGGATGGCGGTGGCGAAATTGCGCTGCACGCCGCGCCCCAGGTGGTAGCGGTAGGCCAGCTCCAGCAGCGCATTGGCATTGCCCTCGTCGGCACGGGCGCGCAGGCGGCCCAGCTGCTCGGCGGTGTTGGCGCGCTGGTAGCTGGCGATGCGGCCCAGGTTTTGCGCCGCCGTCTGGCTGCCACCGGCCTGGGCCTGGGCGTACAGCTCCTTGGCCTCGTTCATGCGCCCTTCAAGCTCGCGCTCGACGGCCAGGTCATTGAGCGCCATCGCATCGCCATCGCGTGCGGCCTGCTCCAGCAGCAAGCGCGACTGCTGCATGGCCTTGGGGCCGGTCACCCGGCGCTCGACCAGGGAGAGCAGGTAGGTGGCCTTGGCCAGGCGCGCATCGGCTGCGCGCTGCA
>NZ_APCR01000585.1:0-1385 GCF_000410635.1 Comamonas sp. B-9 | reverse complement strand
GGCAGCGGCGTGGACGCAAAGCCTGCCGGCGAGGCGGCCAAGTACCCCAATGTGCTGGCCGGCCTGCGCATCTTCCCGTCCGAGCAGCAGAAGGCCATGGAAATGGCCCACAGCCTGGGCCTGGAGCATGCCGCGCCGTTCCTGCGCTTTGTCTATCTGTTGGGCCTGCAGCAGTACAAGCAGCAGCGCGGCCAGGTGCAATTCTTTGCCAAGCAGTAAGCGGCTATTGAGCGGCTCAAAAGTGGCTAAATCGACTGCACAAAGGCACACCATGATGCACACCACAGCAGAACAAAAGGCATTGCACAAGGCGGAGCTGAAAAAGGCCGAGCTGCGCAAGCCGCGCGGCAACCACACGGGCCGCCGCCTGCGCATGGAGGGCACCCGCATGGAGTGCCCCCACTGCAAGGCAACGTGCGAAATCCGCACCAGCAAGCCGGTCAGCGCCACCATGCGCGAAACCATCTATCAATGCACCAACGTGGAATGCGGCCACACCTTTGTGGCCACCACCGAGATTGTGCGCACGCTGAGCCCCAGCGCCACGCCTGACCCCACTGTGAATCTGCCGCTATCCACCCATGTGCGCCGCGACATGATGCGCGTGGTACTCGACAACGCAGGCGAGGCCGCCCATGACGCGCTGTACACCCAGCCGGTGACCGGCGATCTGTTTGCGGGCGACAAGCCTGCAGGCGCTAGCAGCTAGCGCCAGAGCCGCTCAATAGCGGCCATCACCACACACCCAAACCAATCATTTTTTGCAAGGCCTGCGGGCCTGGCAGGGGATTCTTTTGCCCAAAAACCGGAGGTAAGACCATGACCGAAGTAACGCAAATCGAATACACGCAAGAGGAACAGCACGCCGCATTGGTGCATTTCTTCAACCTGGCCAGCGGCCATTGCCATAGCGGTGCGCGGGTGGCTGCAGGCATTTTGCTGGGCCTGTACAACGGCCCCCGCTTCCCATTTGATCTGACCGATCTGCGCCTGCTTGACCAGCGTCACTTCGGTATGGCTATGGCGCTGCTGGACATGGATCGCCGCCCGGTAATGGAAGTGCATGCGTTGCTTGATCTGCTGTATGGCCGCAGCGACTTCGGCGCCCGATTTGAGCACCTGGCACACCTGTGGAAGATGAAGGGCCGCTGCAAAAAGGAGTGGCTGCAGCCAGTGGAGCGCATTGGAGAACTGCAGATTGGCGGTGCCGCATGAGCATGTACGCAATGCACTACCGCGCAGCCTCAGGCGTGCGCCACACCCTGCACATCCTGGCCAGCTGCATGCGCGCGGCCCCGCATTCGACATTGCCGAGCAGCAGCCACGCATCGGCGGCTTTTCTGTTGAAGGGCTGGCCAGCGCATGAAGCAAGACAAGGCCGAAGC
>NZ_APCR01000586.1:0-10588 GCF_000410635.1 Comamonas sp. B-9 | reverse complement strand
GCTGGCCGCTGGCATCGACGCAGAGCAGCAGGCTCTCGGGGTGGGCCGCCTGCCACTGCTGCAGCAGCGGCCACTGCGCGGCCTGCTGCACCACCGCGACCTGCAAGGGCCTGGCCGCTGCCGCAGCCTGGGGCTGGGCAGGTGCCCACTCGCTGGCGGGCAGAATGCTGTCGTAGACCTCGGCAATGCGCCGCTCGCACTGGCCAATGGTGAAATAGGCGTCGGCCGCCTGCTGCGCTGCCAGACCACGCTCGGCCAGCTGCGCCTTGGCGGCCAGGGCCTGGCGGATGGCTTCTTTCCAGGCCTGCACCTGGTCGGGGGCATAGCACTGGCCGCTGCCCGACTGCCCCACCACCCAGGACATGCCCGAGCCATCCAGGTCAGAGGCAATGCAGGGCTTGCCATGCTGCATGGCTTCGATCAGCACCAGGCCAAAGGCCTCGGTGCGCTCGCGCGAGGCCAGCGCAAAGATATCGCAGCTGTTGAACAGCGCATGCTTTTGCGCCTCACTGACCTGGCCGAGCAGCTGGACGTTGGCACAACCTTGCTGGGCGCGCTCGCGCGCAATCAGCGCTTCGAGTTCCTTGCGCTGCTCGCCTTCGCCGGCAATGATCAGCTGCACATCGGCAAAGCCGGCCACGGCCGAGACCAGCGTGTCAAAACCCTTGTAGTAGGTGAGCCGGCCAACCGACAGCACGCGCAGCCGGGCATCGCCCCAGAGCTGCAGCTGCGGGGCCTCGGCCTGGGCCTGCTCCAGCACACCCTGGCCCAGCGGCTTCAGGCCCAGCGGGATCGCCAAGGTCTTGAACAGCCAGCGCTGCAGCGGAACGCTGGCGGCCATGTAGGGCGGCGACGTGGCCAGGATGGCCGCGCTTTGCCGCAGCAGCTTGGTCTCGAAGGGCCGGTAGACCTGGTAGCACAGCTGCAGCAGGCTGTCCCATTTGGAGATCAGCACATCCGAATGCCAGTGCGTGACCCAGGCCACCCGGCGCGCGGCGGGCATGATGAGCGCCCAAAATGCCGCATTGTTGGGCATGTGCAGATGCAGAACATCGGGCGCAAAGTCGCGGATGGCCCGGTGCAGCGCCAGCGGAAAGCCCAGCGCAATCGGCGCGAACACCAGCGTGATCTGCACCGGCACACGGATGAGCCAGGGCGGGTCCTCGGGCAGCGGATCGCCATGCACCACCGCGCGGGCGTCAATGCCGTTGGCGCGCTGCTGCTCGATCAGATCGGCCAGAAACGATTCCATGCCGCCCCGGTAAGGCGGGTAGAACTTGCCCACATGCAGCACGCGCTGCGGCGCATCGCCCGCCTGGGCATGCAAGGGCGCAGCCTGGGGCCGGCCCAGCCAATCGCGCAGCATATTATTGGCCGCCTTGCAGTTGCTGCAGCAGGCGCTGGTAGACCGGGTTGGCCGGGTCCATGGCGCTGGCGCGCTGCAGGTTGGCAATGGCCTGGGCCCGGTCGCCCTGCTCGCGGTAGGCCAGGGCCTTGCCGTAGTAGGCGGGGGGGTTGGGCTGGCGCGAGAGCGATGCATCAAAGATCTGCAAGGCCTGCGCAAAATCGCGCTTGCCAATGAACGCAATGCCCAGGCCCACCTCCAGGCGGGTGTTGCCCGGCGACATCTGCAGCAGGCGCTGGTAGTTCGCAATGGCCACGTCGTAGTGGCCCGAGGGGATGGCGACCTCGGCCTGCTCCAGCAAGATCTTGGGCAGCAAGACCTCTTCGGGCTTCATTGCCAGGGCCTTGGCATAGCTTTGGAACGCCGGCTCCATCTGCTGCGTCATCTTGTAGGCCGTGGCCTGGTGGTAGGCCAGCGCCGCATTGTCAAAGCCTTGCTTCTGGGCGCTGTCAAACGCGGCCAGCGCCTCGGGGTAGCGCTTGAGCAGCTCCAGGGTCATGCCCCGGTTGAACTGGGCCGAGCCCAGCGGTTCTTGCAGCGCAACGGCTTTCTCAAAGTCCTGCAGCGCCTGCTCGTAGATCAGGTTTTCCAGCAGCGACGCACCCCGGTTGATAAAGGGGCGCCAGCGGCCAAAGGCGTTGAAGGGGGCCTGCTCGTCCACCTTCTGGGCGGCATCGCTCCAGGCGCTGTACTCAGACTTGAGGCTCAGGCTGCGCTCCGTGGCCAGAGCCGTCAGCACCAGCCCGGCGGCGCAGGCGATGGCTACCATCAGCTTGCGCGGAAACAGCAGCAGCACCAGGGCCAGCAAAGCCGGCAGCAGCATCGCCCAGATATAGCTGCGGTAGAGCACAAAGGGGTCTTGCAACCAGCTGGTGACAAACTCGGTGCTGAACAGCAGCGCCGTGCACAGCAGCACCAGGCCCACCAGACCCCAGGCATCGCGTTTGCGCAGCAGCAGGACCGCGCTGCCCACCACCAGTGCCACATAGCCCAGGCCGCCCAGCAGATGGGGCAGACTGCCAAAGCTCAGCGGAAAGACCGGGCGCAGGTCCAGCGCCATCCACTGCACATTGGGCAGGAACCACAGCAGGCCGTACTGGAAAAACAGCTTGCCCTGGTTGAGCAGGCTCAGCGGATAAATTGACGAGGTGATGCCGGGGTAGAGCTGCTCGAGCTGGCGCACATAGGCCCAGGAGGTGTCATCGGTGGCGACAGCGCCGACAAAGGCGCCCAGCTGCGTCCACAGCAGTGCGGTGAACAGGCCGATCAGCACGGCAATCGCCACGGCGATCGCCAGCAGCTTCTTCCACGACGGCCGTTTGACAAACACATACAGCGGCAAGGCCAGCGCCGGCAGCACCACCGCATGCTCTTTGCTCATCAAGGCGCAGAGCAGGAAAACCACGGCCAGCGCCGCCCACTGCAGCCCCGCCCCCGCCAAGGCGCGGATATACGCCCAGCAGGCCAGCGCGGAAAACAAGGTCATCATCACCATGCTGCGCTGGATCAGATAACCGACGGCATATACGCCCACCGGGTGCACGGCAAACAGCGCCACTGCGGCAAATATCGCTATCCGAATATTGGTGTCAAAACCCGGCTCTGCCCGCGCCTCGTCCGAGAACTGGGTGTGTTTGAACAGTGCCGACACCAGCAGCCATATCGCATAGCAAGTGGCCAGGTGCAGCACGATATTGATGACCCGCTGCACGGCCATACTCTCGCCAAAGAGCGACTGCACCCAGACAAAGCTGCCATAGGACAGCATGCGCACCTTGGGCTCGAGTAAGCTGCCATAGCGGCCAAAAATGGTGCCGTCCGACAGCCGGCCATCGTCGAACACCAGGCCGTTGTGCAGGCCCAGGCCATAAATCGTGAGGACGGCGGCCAGGAGCGCCAGCACGCCCAACGACCAGAAAATTTTTGATTTTTGCATCGGCTAGTTGGCTTGAGAAAATGCCCTCGCCTTGCGTTTGCAGGGCCCGGACCACACCTGCAGCAGGTGCGCGAGCCATTCTAGAGGACTATTTACCCTCTGTATAAAGCGCTCGGGGCGCTGAGCCAACAGCTCGGCCAGAGCAGCCCCCGATAATCGGCGCAGGATTTATTGCAAATCTTTGTGCCCATAGGCACAAAATCCCGGCTTGGGCCCTTTTTTGGGATGCAGGCGGCAGGTTTCGGGCCGTTTTTCATACACGGTGCAGCGGCGCGCCACCGGGTCAAGAAACTGGCAGTCGCCACTGGCGCGGCGCGCCATCGTGAAGATATTGTGCTTGGGGTTGTAATGGTCGATCAGCCGGGCCTTGAGCAGGCGCTTGGCGATCAGCTTGTGCGCGATATTGTCCACCTCAAAGGCGTCCACCAGGCCCAGGCGCACCAGATCGGGCAGCTGCACCTCCAGCGGCATCGTGCAGCAGTTGGCCGCGCAGCTGTCGCAGAGACCGGCCTTGTACTTGGTCCAGGTCTCCAGGCGGTCAACATCAACAATTCGGATCGGGGATTTCATGGCGGGGCGCTGCGCAAGCGGCCGGGCGGAAGTGGCCGCTTATTTTTCAAGCCCGCCAGTATCGCGCCAAAGCGATGCCTGGGGCCGGCGCTTGGGCATGCTGAACCGGCTGGCGTTCAGCCTTGCTTCAGCCACACCGCGCCATCGCGCTCTTCCACCTCCACCGCATCGAGGCTAGCTCCCCGGCAGGGGCCGCCGACGCATTTGCCGGTATCGGGCTGGTAGATGGCGCCGTGGTAGGGGCAGAGGATGAACTGGCGGCCGCTCTCCAGAATATCGCCGTCAAAATCCATCGCCACGCTGGCGTGCTGGCACTCATTGATCCAGCCATGCAGTTGGCCCTGCCAGCGGATCACAAAGGCCTTCTGGCCATTGGGCAGCTGAAAGAAAAAGGGCTTGCCGTTGTCCTCCAGGTCGGCGCTGGCACCCAGGGGTTCGGTGCCGTCAAACAAGATCGTGGGCGTGGGGGTGGTGGGCTCGGTCATGGCGGGCGCGCTATCGTCATCGTCAAAAAAGAAAAGGCAGCCGCCCCATGCGCATCTGCACGCGGCGGCTGCCCGGGGGCTGGCTGTATTTATGCGCTGGCAGCCGTGGTCGGCATGCTGGCAATCACCTGGGCCACGGCGGCGGTCAGCTTCTTGGCATAGGGCACATGCAGGAACTCATTGGGCCCGTGTGCATTGCTCTTGGGGCCCAGCACGCCGCAGACCATCATCTGCGCCTTGGGGAAGCCGGCGCTGAGCATCCCCATCAGCGGGATCGAGCCGCCCTGGCCGATAAAGCCGCAGTCGGCGCCAAAGTGCGCGCGGCTCGATTGGTTGAGCGCGTTCAGGAACCAGTCGCTGGTGTTGGGCGCATTCCAGCCATTGGCGCCGCTGGCCCCTTCCCAGGTGACCTTGGCCTGGTAGGGCGCATTGTCTTCGAGCAAGGTCTTGAGCTCTTGCATGCACTGCGTGGCATCGACCAGCGGGGGCAGGCGCAGGCTCAGCTTGAACGCGGTATAGGGGCGCAGCACATTGCCGGCATCCTGCAGCGCGGGCAGGCCTTCGGCGCCGGTAACGGACAAGGTCGGCTCCCAGGTGCGCTTGAGCAGCGCCTGCGTGGGGTCGGTGGTGGTGGGCAGCGCAAACAGGCTCGAGCCATTGCAGTCAAAATGCGCCCAGGGGAAGCGCTTGTACAGCTCATCGCCCAGAATGCCGGCGGTGGCCTGCGCCTGGGCCAGGCGCTCAGCGGGCACCGCGCAGTGAAAGCTCTCGGGCAGCAGGCGGCCGGTCTTGCTGTCTTCGAGGCGGTCGAGCACCTGGCGCATGATGCGGAAGGACGAGGGCACGACACCCGAGGCATCGCCCGAATGCACGCCTTCGGTGAGGATCTCCACCTTCAAGGTGCCTGCGACCATGCCGCGCAGGCTGGTGGTCAGCCACAGCTGGTCGTAGTTGCCCGCGCCGCTATCGAGGCAGATGACCAGGCCCACATCGCCCAGGCGGGGCTTGAGCATGTCGATATAGACCGGCAGGGCGCCCGAGCCGCTTTCCTCGCAGGTCTCGATCAGGCCGACGATACGCGGGTGCGGCACATTCTGGCGCTTGAGCTCCTGGATGGCGGCCACGCTGGCATAGGTGGCATAGCCGTCATCGGCGCCGCCCCGGCCATAGAGCTTGCCGTCTTCGTATTTGGGGGTCCAGGGGCCCAGGTCATTGCGCCAGCCGGAGAACTCGGGCTGCTTGTCCAGGTGGCCGTACATCAGCACGGTCTGCGTGCTCTGCGCCTGGGTGGCAGGCACTTCAAAGAACAGCACCGGCGTGCGGCCCGGCACGCGCACCACCTCCAGGGTCAGCCCCTCGACCTTCTGCGCCTCGATCCAGGTGGCGGCATTGCGCACCACCGTGTCGATGAAACCATGCTGCTCCCAGTTGCCATCAAAACCCGGCGACTTGGCGGGGATGGCGATGTAGTCGGTCAGCTGGCGAAGGATATCGCGGTCCCACTGCTGGCTGATGTGGCTCAAGGCCGCATCGGCTTGCAGATGGGCGGCGTCTAGGCGGGCGTTCATGGGTGAATCTCCTGGAGGTGCTGCCACGACAAGGGCAGCCGCAGGCATAAGCGTACCAGCGCCAGCGCCGCTCGGCTATCGCCTCGGGCAAAGCCCTGCTGCCGTCATCCAGCGCAGGGCCCCGCCGGGCAGCGCCCGCGGTGGGGGTCAGGCGTGCTCGAAGTGGAACACCGCCGTGCCGGCGCGGGCATTGGGCAGCCAGCGCCGCACCTCACCATTTTGCAGGCCAAAGCTGTCCAGAATGCGCAGCTTGTTCTTGAGCGCCAGCACCTCGAAATCCTTGAAGGTGCCCACGCGGATATTGGGCGTGTCGTACCACTGGTAGGGCAGGCGCTTGGTCACCGGCATGCGGCCTTGCAGAATGGACAGGCGGTTGGGCCAGTGCGCAAAGTTGGGAAAGGCGACGACGCCCTGCTTGCCGATGCGCGCGGTCTCGCGCAGCATCACCTCGGCATTGCGCAGATGCTGCAAGGTGTCGATCTGCAGCACCATATCAAAGCTGTTGTCCTCGAAGATGGCCAGGCCGTCTTCCAGGTTCAGCTGCAGCACATTCACACCCCGGCGCACGCAGGCCAGCACATTGGCGTCGTCAAACTCGATGCCGTAGCCGCTGCACTGGCGCTCGCGCTGCAGATAGGCCAGCAAGCTGCCATCGCCGCAGCCCAGGTCCAGCACGCGTGCGCCCAGAGGCACCAGGTTGGCAATCGCTTGAAAGGTGGAAGAAGCTTCGGTCATGCGGCCTCCTGGGCGCTGGGCTGGCCGGCGCTCAGTTCGCGGGCCATGTTCTGGAAATAGGAGCGCATCACGCCCATGTAGCGCGCGTCGTCCAGCAAAAAGGCGTCATGCCCATGGGGTGCGTCGATCTCGGCATAACTGACGGTGCGGCGGTTGTCGAGCAAGGCCTTGACGATCTCGCGGCTGCGCGCCGGCGAAAAGCGCCAGTCGGTGCTGAAGCTCACCAGCATGAAGCGCGCCTTGGCGCCGGCCAGCGCCTGGGTCAGGTCGCCGCCAAAGGGCTTGGCCGGGTCAAAGTAGTCGAGCGCACGGGTGATCAGCAAATAGGTATTGGCATCAAAGTAGTCGCTGAACTTGTCGCCCTGGTAGCGCAGATAGCTCTCGATCTGGAACTCCACATCCTGGGTGCTGTATTTGAGGTCCATGCCTTCGCGCAGCTGGCGGCCGAACTTCTGGTTCATCACATCGTCGCTCAGGTAGGTGATGTGGCCGATCATGCGGGCAATGCGCAGGCCGCGCTTGGGGATCACGCCGTGCCGGTAGAAGTGGCCGCCGTGGAAGTCCGGATCGGTCACGATGGCGCGGCGCGCCACCTCGTTGAAGGCAATGTTCTCGGCCGACAGGCAGGGCGCGCTGGCCACCACCACCGCATGGCGCATGCGGTCGGGGTATTGCAAGGTCCAGGACAGCGCCTGCATGCCGCCCAGGCTGCCGCCGAGCACGGCGGCCAGTTGCGTGATGCCCAGGCGGTCGAGCAGCAGTGCCTGGGCATTGACCCAGTCCTCCACCGTGACGACGGGGAAATCGGCGCCATAGACCTGGTCCGTGTCCTTGTCTGCATCCGGATTGCGGTGCATGGGCCCGGTGGAGCCAAAGCAGGAGCCCAGGTTGTTGACGCCGATGACAAAGAACTGGTTGGTATCGACCGGCTTGCCCGGGCCGATCATGTTGTCCCACCAGCCCTCGCTCTTGGGCTGGCCCTCGTAGTAGCCGGCCACATGGTGCGAGGCGTTGAGCGCATGGCAGACCAGGATGGCGTTGGAGCGGTCGGCGTTGAGCTGGCCGTAGGTCTCGTAGGCCAGGTGGTAGTCACGGATGGAGGCGCCACTTTGGAGCGGGAGCGCCTCCGGGAAATGCATTGATTGGGGTGTCGCAACGAATGACATAAAAAACCCGGCAACGCTAAAAACGAGGCCGGGTCGATGGAATGCAGTCGCCTACCGAGTCTTTAGCTGGATTTATAAAGCGCCCGCAAGCTGAAGCAAATCGGCGCCGTGAAATCTCAGTGTACTGCAAATCGGCCGCGCATGGGCTGCATCAGCTGCCGCCCAGGTAGAGCCGGTTGGAGCTTTTGACCTCTTCCATCACCGCGTAGGTGCGGGTCTCGCGCACGCCGGGCAGCTGCCACAAAACCTCACCGGCAAAGTGGCGGTAGTGGTTCATGTCAGCCACGCGGATCTTGACCAGGTAGTCAAAGCCGCCGGCCACCATATGGCACTCCATGATCTCGGGCCGCACCTGCACCGCCGCCTTGAACTCGTCAAACACATTGGGCGTGGTGCGGTCCAGCAGCACCTCGATAAAGACCAGCATGGCCGCGCCCAGCTTTTGCGGGTTCAAGCGCGCCTCGTAGCCGGTGATATAGCCTTCCTTGGTGAGGCGCTGCACGCGGGCCAGCACGGCCGTGGCCGACAGCGACACCGCCTCGGCCAGCTTCAGGTTGGAGATGCGGCCATCGCGCTGCAGCACGGCCAGAATGCGCAGATCGATGCGGTCCAGGTCCTCCGGCGGGTCGATGATGGCGGTCATGGGCTGAATTTTTCACTACGAATGGGCCCTATTATGGAGAGAAATTCATCCCACGAACGATCACACTGGCGGCATTCACTATCTACTCTGAACACGAGCCCGCCATGACTGCCAACGCCATTGTTGACAACCAGCCCTCCACCACTTCGCCATTTACGGCTGTAGACAGCAGCCCATCTGGCGCAAGCGCTCCTGTTTTTAATGAGCTGGTATCAGCCTTGCAGCCCGCCTCGGCGCTGCGCGCGGCCATCACTGCCGCCTACCGCAAGCCCGAGACCGAAGCGCTGGAGGCACTCCTGCCCCAGGCCACGCCGCCCGCCGCCATTGCCCAGGCGGGTGATGCGCTGGCGCTGCAACTGGCCCGCACCCTGCGCGAGCGCAAGGCCGACAGCGGCCGCGCTGGCCTGGTGCAAGGCCTGCTGCAGGAGTTTGCGCTGTCGTCGCAAGAAGGCATTGCGCTGATGTGCCTGGCCGAGGCGCTGCTGCGCATCCCCGACACGGCCACCCGCGATGTGCTGATCCGCGACAAGATCGCGCACGGCCAGTGGAAGGCCCATGTGGGCAAGAGCCCCTCGATGTTCGTCAATGCCGCTGCCTGGGGCCTGGTGCTGACCGGCAAGCTGGTGGCCACGCACAGCGAAGGCTCGCTGGGCCAGTCGCTCACCCGCCTCATTGGCCGGGGCGGCGAGCCGCTGATCCGCAAGGGCGTGGACATGGCCATGCGCATGATGGGCGAGCAGTTCGTCACCGGCGAGACGATTGGCGAGGCGCTGAAGAACGCCGAGCGCCTGGAGGCCAAGGGCTTCCGCTACTCCTACGACATGCTGGGCGAAGCGGCGATGACCAGCGACGACGCCAAGCGCTACCTGCGCGACTATGAAAACGCCATCCATGCGATCGGCAAGGCCAGCAATGGCCGGGGCGTGTACGAAGGCCCCGGCATCTCGATCAAGCTGTCGGCCCTGCACCCGCGCTACAGCCGCGCCCAGTACGACCGCGTGATGGCCGAGCTCTTCCCGGTGGTGCTGCAGCTGGCCGTGCTGGCCAAGGGCTACAACATCGGCCTCAATATCGATGCCGAAGAAGCCGACCGCCTGGAGCTGTCGCTGGACCTGCTGGAAAAGCTCTGCTTTGCGCCCGAGCTGGCCGGTTTTGCCGGTATCGGCTTTGTCGTGCAGGCCTACCAAAAGCGCTGCCCCTATGTGCTGGCCTTCATCATCGACCTGGCCCGCCGCAGCCAGCACCGGCTGATGGTGCGCCTGGTCAAGGGGGCCTACTGGGACAGCGAGATCAAGCGCGCCCAGATCGACGGCCTGGAAGGCTACCCGGTCTACACCCGCAAGGCCTATACCGATGTGTCCTACCTGGCCTGCGCGCGCCAGCTGCTGGCCGCGCCCGATGCGGTCTACCCCCAGTTCGCCACGCACAACGCCCACACCCTGGCCACCATCTACCACCTGGCCGACCCGGCCCGCTACCAGCCCGGCCAGTACGAGTTCCAATGCCTGCACGGCATGGGCGAGCCACTGTACGAGCAGGTGGTGGGCCGCAACGCCAGCGAAAACCTGGGCCGCCCCTGCCGCATCTATGCCCCGGTGGGCACGCATGAAACGCTGCTGGCCTACCTGGTGCGCCGCCTGCTGGAGAACGGTGCCAACACCAGCTTTGTGAACCGCATTGCCGACCAGGACATCCCCCTGGCCAAGCTGGTGGAAAACCCCGTGACCACCGCCCAGCAATGGGCGCAGAGCGAAGGCCAGCTGGGCCTGCCCAACCCGCACATTGCCCAGCCGCGCGCGCTGTATGGCGCAAGCCGCAGCAATTCGGCAGGGCTCGACCTGTCCAACGACAACCGCCTGCGTGCGCTGCAGCAAGACCTGCAAGCCAGCGCCCAGATGGTCTGGCATGCCCAGCCGATGCTGGCCGATGACGCGCCTGCCTCCACCCAGGCCAGCGAGCCGGTGCTGAACCCGGCCGACCACAGCGACCAGGTCGGCACGGTCACGCAGGCATCGACCGAGCAGGTGGAGTTTGCGCTGGCCGCCGCCCAGGCCGCCGCCGCCCGCTGGCAGGCCACCCC
>NZ_KE148626.1:4248-4818 GCF_000410635.1 Comamonas sp. B-9 | reverse complement strand
GGGCGACTGCTGCACCCAGGCCACATGGGCCTGGGCCACCGTCAAGGCCGAGGCATGGGTGGCCAGCCAGTCGCGCGGCGGCGCGGCAAAGCGGCGCATCTGCGCCCAGTCGGCGCCGTCGGGCACATCCACCACGGCCAGCGCGCTGCCCTTTTGTGCCAGGTAGGCGTGGGTGGCACCCGCCGGTATCACCACGCCGCTGGCGGTATCGACATAGGCGGCCTTGCCATCGACCTCCAGCTCCATGCGGCCGGCCAGCGCATACAAGAGCTGCACATGGTCATGGCTGTGCGCATGCTGCTCGCCTTCATAGTGGCGAACAGAGTAGTCAGGAGCCAGCAAGCGGTGGTGGTGGTGGTCGGCCATGGTGGTCGGCCATGGCAGCAGCGGTGCATCAGTGCATAGCGCACAGTGTAGCCAAGCGCGGGCGCTGGCCCCTTGTTCCGCCGCTTGCCCCGCTTACCCCGGTCAGCAGCACGGATCAGCGTATATTGGCGCCATTGCCCGGGCTTGGCCTGGCCCGCCCCTTTTTACTGCACGCCTCGTCCGCATGGCCGACACCTCTTCGCC
>NZ_KE148626.1:1101-4238 GCF_000410635.1 Comamonas sp. B-9 | reverse complement strand
CCCCCCGCCGCTCCTGGGCGGACACGTTTCGCGTCTATACCGAGCCGGCCAGCCTGCGCATGCTGGCGCTGGGCTTTTCTGCCGGCCTGCCGCTGCTGCTGGTGCTGGGCACCTTGTCGTTCTGGCTGCGCAAGGCAGGGATTGACCGCAGCACCATTGGCTACCTCAGCTGGGTGGGGCTGGCCTATGCCTTCAAATGGGTCTGGTCGCCGCTGGTTGACCGGCTGCCGCTGCCGGGCCTCACGCGCCTGCTGGGGCGCCGGCGCAGCTGGCTGCTGCTGGCCCAGGGCCTGGTGGTTGCCGGCCTGCTGGGCATGGCCTGGGTCGATCCGCAGCTGCACCTCAAGCATGTGGTCTGGTGCGCGCTGGCGGTGGCCTTTGGCTCGGCGACGCAGGATATTGCGCTCGATGCCTACCGCATCGAATCGGCCGATGCCGATCGCCAGGCGGCGCTGGCCGCCACCTACCAGACCGGCTACCGCATCGCGATGATCTGGGCCGGCGCCGGCGTGCTGTGGCTGGGGGCCCTGGGCCTGCAAGAAGGTGCGGGCGACTACCAACGCCAGGCCTGGGGCTTTGCCTATATGGTGATGGCCGCCTCGATGCTGGTGGGCGTGGTCACCGTGCTGCTGTCGCCCGAGCCGGCGGCCAAGCCCATGACCCCCGCCCGCAATGCCGCCCAGTGGCTGCAGGAGGCGCTGGTCGCCCCCTTTGCCGACTTTGTTGGCCGCTACGGCTGGCACGCGGTGCTGATCCTGGCGCTGATTGCGATCTACCGCATCTCGGACGTGGTGATGGGCATCATGGCCAACCCTTTCTATGTCGACATGGGCTACACCGAGGCCGAGGTCGCCTCGGTCAGCAAGATCTTCGGCGTCATCATGACCCTGGTCGGCGCCTTTATTGGCGGCGTGATCTCGATGCGCATCGGCGTGATGCGGGTGCTGATGCTGGGCGCGGTGCTGTCAGCCGGCAGCAACCTGCTGTTTGCCTGGCTGGCCACGCGCGGCCATGACCTGGCGGGCCTGATTGCCGTGGTCTCGGCCGACAACCTGGCCGGCGGCATTGCGTCGGCCGCCTTTATCGCCTACCTGTCGAGCCTGACGAATGTGAACTACTCGGCCACCCAGTACGCGCTGTTCAGCTCGATGATGATGCTGCTGCCCAAGTGGATTGCCGGCTTCTCGGGCGTGTACGTGGACCATTTTGGCTATGCGCAGTTCTTTGTGTCGACGGCGCTTTTGGGGCTGCCAGTGCTGGTGCTGGTCTGGCTGGCGTCGCGCATCAGACCGGTCACTGGCGAGTTCTGAGAACGTTGACAGGAGCTAGGCGCGGTTTACCAAACTTTACGGCAGGGACAATCCGGCGCGACCCCAGCGTGCCACCATGGCCCTCTATAGCAAAATCTGCGGGTTCACCCGCCCATAACCATGACTGCCATGCATACCCACCAACTGTTGATGATCGAAGATGACGAGCGTCTGGCCAATATGGTGAGCGAGTATCTGGCCCAGTCAGGGCTGCAGGTCAGCCACATGGCCGATGGCGCCAGCGGCCTGTCGGCCCTGCAGGACCCGGCCAGCGGCCAGTCGCCCGACCTGGTCATCCTCGACCTGATGCTGCCCGATCTGGACGGCCTGGAGGTCTGCCGCCGCATCCGTACCTTGAGCGGCCCCGCAGCCCAGGTGCCTATCCTGATGCTCACCGCCAAGGGCGACCCGATGGACCGCGTCATCGGCCTCGAAGTAGGCGCCGATGACTACCTGCCCAAGCCTTTTGAGCCGCGCGAGCTGCTCGCCCGCATCCGCGCCATTCTGCGCCGCCGCGTCGATGGTGGCAGCGCCGCAGCCCCCGCCAGCCAGGTGCTGCGCTTTGGCAGCCTGGAGATCGACCGCGATGCCCGGGCCGTCACCATCAGCGGCAAGCCTGCCGACCTGACCAGCTACCAGTTTGACCTGCTGGTCACCCTGGCCGAGCGCGCCGGCCGCGTGCTCAGCCGCGACCAGATCATGGAAGCCGTGCGCGGCCGCGAACTCGAAGCCTTTGACCGCTCCATCGATGTGCACATGGGCCGCATCCGCGCCGCCATCGAGGCCGATGCCAAAAACCCGCGCCGTATTCTGACCGTGCGCGGCGTGGGCTATGTGTTTGCCAAACAGCAGGACTGAGCCCCGGCGCTAGCGCCCCTTTGCACGTTTGCACGCATGCATCTCTACAAATACTTCGCCGAGCGGCTTTATCTGCGCATCTGGCTCACCGTGGTGGGCGGCGTGGCCGTGCTGATCCTGGTGATTGGCTGGGCCTGGCAGGCGGCGGCGGAGAAAAACGCCACGCCGCTGCAGCCGCCGGCGCGCGAGCTGCTGATCCGCAGTGCCGATGGCGGAGTGCTGCTGCATGGCGAGGCGGTGCGCCAGCCTGGCGACCCGAGCGAATTGGTGCTCTACCTGATTGAAGACGACCAGGGCCGCACCTACGAGATGGAGCTGCAGCGCCGCTCCGGCCGGGGCGAAGGCCACCGCCCACCGCCGCCCAACCTGGGCCCCTGGTGGTTCTGGGTCAAGCCGCCGTTTGGCTTTTTCTGGATGCTGGGGCTCATCGGTGTCGTCGTCGTGGTCGGCGTGTTCCCCATCATCCGCCGCCTGATGGGCCGGCTCGAGGCGCTGCGCAAAGGCGTCAAGCAGTTTGGCGATGGCGACCTGTCGGTGCGCGTCGATGTGCGCGGCAATGACGAGGTCAGCGACCTGGCCGAGCAGTTCAATGCCGCCGCTGCCCGTATCGAGGCGCTGGTGCAGGCGCACAAATCGCTGCTGGCCAACTCCTCGCATGAGCTGCGCAGCCCGCTGACCCGCATCCGCATGGGGGTGGAGCTGATGGGCGAGAAGCCCTCGCCCACCTTCAAGCAGGAGATCCAGCGCAATATCGCCGAGCTCGACCAGCTGGTCGACGAGATCCTGCTGGCCAGCCGCCTGGGCGCGCGCGAGGCCGATGTGGGCACCCCCGAGATGATCGACATCATCGGCTTGTGCGCCGAAGAGTGCGCGCGGGTCGAGGCCGATCTGGAAGTCGCCGACATGCATGGCGATGCGATCGAGGTGCGCGGCATTGCCAAGCTCCTGCGCCGCGCCGTGCGCAACCTG
>NZ_KE148626.1:0-1091 GCF_000410635.1 Comamonas sp. B-9 | reverse complement strand
CCCACCCGGCGGAAAACCCCCCGCCGCTACTCCCAGGGCCCGATCACCTTGTTCCTGGACAAGCAAGGCGCCTATGCCGAGATCCGCGTGGCCGACCGGGGCCCCGGCGTGCCGCCCGACCAGCGCGAGCGCATTTTTGAATCCTTTTACCGCATGCCCGGCGCCAGCGAGCGCCATGGCGGCGTGGGCCTGGGCCTGGCCCTGGTGCGCTCGATTGCCGAACGCCACGAAGGCAGCGTGCACTGCGAGGGGCGTGAGGGTGGCGGCGCAGTCTTTGTGCTGCGCCTGCCTCTGGCGCCGCTGGCACGCAGCACGCCGGCGCAAACGTTGCCTCCGGCTAGCGTCTAAGCCACCACCGAACGCTTGTTCAAAGGGCCTCTTGCTTTGCAGCAGAGGCCCTTGTTGATGGCACGTTGGATGTCAGCTCAGAAAGCGACGCCGGAGCGCAGCGCAATATTGGCATAGGGCGTGCATTCGCCGGTGCGCACCACGGCCACGGCCTGGCGGCTCATCGCCTTGAACGCCTCATGCGGCACGCACTGCGGCGCGCTGGGCAGGCCATCGGCCTGGCGCTGCTGGTACCAGGCCGGCAGTTGCTGTCCGTCCAGGCACTCATTGGCGACGATGGCCGCTTCCACCTGCAGCTCGCTCAGGATGGCCTGCAGCACCTGGTCCAGGTTCGGCACACCGCGCGCCACGGCCAGGTCCACGCGGCGCACGCCGGGGGGCACCGGCAGGCCGGCATCGCCAATCACCAGCATATCGCCATGGCCCATCGCGGCGATGATTTGCGACAACTCGATATTCAACAGCGCAGCACGCTTCATACGGGGCTCCAGGGGCTCGCTTCGGTGCGGGTCGCTACCTCGGCATGAAAAGGGATGGATGGCTGTGCACCGGCGCGGGTCACGCAGATGGCTGCCGCGCGGATGGCCCACTGCGTGGCCTCGTCCAGGCTGGCGCCGGAGGCCAGCTGCACGGTCAGCGCACCCAGAAAGGTGTCGCCGGCGGCCGTGGTGTCCACCGCCTGCACCTGGGGCGCGCGGTGCCAATGGGCAGGGGCCTCTGCGGTGCTGGCGCTGCGCGCATCG
>NZ_APCR01000590.1:0-11139 GCF_000410635.1 Comamonas sp. B-9 | reverse complement strand
CGTGCGCGACCCGGCCGTTGCTGCGATGCGGGTGGGTGGCAGCTTTGACCTGCGCGAGGCGGCCAGCTTTGCCCAGGCGCTGCCGCTGCTGCTGCCGGTGCGGCTCAAGACCGAGGGCGGGGTGACGGAGATTGTGATGGCGCGTTGAGGTGGCTGCGCTGGGCCTGGCGCGACAGGGCGGGGCATGCGGCCGCCGTGCATGCGTCTCCTCCTGCAAGGAGCGTACCCACGACCGTCGGCAGCAGCGAGCGGCCCAGATCTATCGCCGGCTGCCCCGGGCTGGCTGCCCCGGGCCGGCTGAACGCGGCGCACTGCAGCGGAAAAGGGAGGAACGGCTAAGAGGCCTATGCCCGTGCCGCTCACTGCAGGGGGCGCAAATCCGCTTGCATATGCCTTATTTACCGCATGCCTGCGGCAAGACGAGCCGCATCCTTGGCGGGCGGCATTCCGAACGCTCTGGCGTATTCCCGGCTGAATTGGGTCGCGCTCTCGTAACCCACCTCGTGAGCGGCTGACGTGACGTTGTGCCCTGCCGTGATGAGCAGCGTTCTGGCCTGGAGCAGGCGGACCTGCTTTTGGTATTGCAGCGGACTGAGCGAGGTCACCGCCTTGAAGTGGCGATGAAATGCAGAAACGCTCATCGCCGCGTCGGCCGCGAGCGCCTCCATCCGCAAGGGCTGCGCGAACTCATGGCGCAGGCGCTGCACCACCCGGTTGATGCGTGCCAAGGCGGTGTCCGGCGTGGCAATGTCGCGCAGCATCCAACCCATGGGGCCCTGGAGCACGCGGTAGAGAATCTCGCGTTCGTAGGCGGGGGCCAGCACCGCAATGTCTGCCGGAGCCTTCATCAGTCGCAGCATGCGAACCCAGGCGTCCAGCAACTGGGGCGTTACCGCCGCAACGGAGAATCCCGACTCCCTGGCGGGTTCTTGCGCAGCATGGGGCAGATCCGCCAGCAGCTCCGCCAGCAGCGCCGGCACCAGGGTCAGGCTTACGGCCAAGTAGGGCTCCCCGGTGCGGCTTGGGCGCACGACCCCGGCCGCTGGAAGCTCGATGGACATGACAAAGTAGGTGGCAGGGTCGTAGTGCAAGGTCTGGCCGCCTACGGACATCGATTTGCTTCCCTGAAGAATGAGATTGACCATCGGTTCGTACACGGCGGCCAGCTGGTGCTCCGGAATAGCCCCCTGCACCATCGCCACGCGCGGGATACCGGTCTCCGTCCTCCGGTTTTCGGCATGGGCCGCCAGCGCGCGGAGTTCGTTCAGTTGCTCATTCATGCGACATTGAACCGCGATCTTGGCAGCGGTACAAGCGAACAAGCAGAAATGGGCAGGAGTTAGGCAGGATCAGGTGGGCGATATCGCGCGTGAAAGCCTATCGTTGAAGCACTGGAACTTGTTGGAACTTCATATGGACATCGTCGTTATCACCGGAGGCAGCCGAGGCATCGGTGCAAGCACCGCCATTGACTGCGCTCGCCGCGGACAGGGCGTTATCCTGACCTACCACCGAAACCCGGAGGCTGCGCAAAAGGTGGTTCAGCACATCGCCACTGGCGGGGGACAGGCGGTTGCCCTGCCCCTGGACGTGGCCAACATCAGCACGTTTGCGTCCTTCCGGCTCGCGGTGCAGGAGGCCTTGGCCTCGACCTGGCAGGCTGACAGGCTATCGGGCCTCGTGAACAACGCGGGTTACGGTATCTTCAAGCCCATTGCGGCCGTCACCGAGGACCAGTTCGACGGCTTGATGAACGTGCACTTGAAAGGTCCGTTCTTCCTGACCCAGACTTTGTTGCCGCTGCTCAGAGACGGCGCCAGCATCGTGAACCTGACCAGTGCAACGACGCGCGTGGCCACGGCAGGGGTGGCGCCTTATGCATCATTCAAAGGGGGCCTCGAAGTGTTGACACGTTACATGGCCAAGGAGTTTGGCGAGCGCCGAATCCGCGTCAACTCGGTGTCACCCGGGGCCATCCGCACGGAGCTGGGTGGCGGCCTCAATGCTGAGTTTGAGCGCTTGCTGGCCGCGCAAACTGCGCTGGGCAGGGTCGGCGAGCCCGACGAGGTCGCGCGTGTGATTGCGATGCTTTTGGCCAGCGACGGCGCCTGGGTCAACGCGCAGAACATCGAAGTCGCGGGCGGCTACACCATCTGAAAGGAAGCATTGATGCTCGACCATGTATTTCTCACGGTGAACCATATCGACCGCTCGCTCACCTTCTACGAAAAGCTGCTCCCTGTCCTTGGCATCAGCGCCCGCCACGACTACGACGGCGCAGACGGCCCTGCGGGACATCCTGACTTGAAGGGTTTTGGCGCGAAGGGGCGTATGTTTTTCTGGCTTCGGCAGGGCACGGCAGCTCCCGGGGCGTTGCACATCGGCTTGGTGGCCGAATCCGAGGAGATGGTGAGGCGCGCCCATGCGGCAGCACTTGCCGCCGGCGGAACCGAGATTCACCCCCCTGGCGCGCAACTGCACTACGACCCCCGTTACTTCGCGGCCCAGGTCCGGGACCTCGATGGCTATAGCCTGGAGTTTGTCTACAAAAGCTGGCAGCACGGTAGCTGACTGGCGAACCACCATCAGCACTGAATGACTTCAATGACGTCATCGAATTCGATGCTGTGCCTGAAAACCTGGATGCGCTATCGGGTGGATGCCAACCCCTCCACCGAGCGGACTTGCCCGCATGGAGTCCGCTGTAGTGCATGCCGCTTGCGGAAGCGCTGAGTCTTCACGGTGTGCAACTCGGAGGCAGCTGTCATGCACACGCCGTCTGCTCGCATTTATTTTGGGTGACCCTGGTCGGGCGCGGCCACTGGCCGGGGGCATGGCCTTGTTTCCTGGGTTGAACGTATTACGAGCATTGACAGATTTGCCGGTAGCTACCCCTTGTTGACATGGGGTAGTTCTTGTCGTCCACCAAATTTCCCTGCTTGGGCTTGCACTGATCCCTGCATTCTTGAACCTCATCTCTTGCGGCAGGAAGTAGGTACCCCAGCAGGCACGAACCGCCAATGACCAATCCAAATGCGATCGCGACCATCCCACCCGGTGTGAGCCAGGTCGAAAGCTTCTTCATGTGGGGAGTAAATCTGCTTTTCACAGGTTGATGGTCTGGGACGGGCCGGAATAGGCGTTTAACGATTGAATTCAGCGGCCGCTATAGGCTTGCCGCTGAAAAGACGGGATCTGCCTCGCTTACCAGTCCCGGGCACGAATGGCCTCTTCGGTGTCAATGTCCACCTCAAAGAAGCTGAGCATGGCCTCGACCGTGGTGCCAATCGAGTCTCTGGCGACGGTCTCAATCTCACTGCCTCGGTCTTCAAATTCGGCCTGAAGATCGTTGATCTTTTCGGTCATCACATCCAATTGGGACTGAACCGTATCTAACGAATGGCCGCCTTGTCCGACGAACATTGCGACTTCCTGAATGGCATCGCGCAGCTTGTCGACGAGGTCCTTGGGGAAGTAGCCATCGGCGTACATGTCCTGGAGAAACGGAAAATCGTCAGGTAGTTTTTTCATGGTGGCTCCTCATGAAGCGGGGCGGGTTGAATCGAGCGGTGATTATTTTCAGGGATAGAGGTGCTGGGCTGCCACTCATCGACCAAGGGCAACTAGTGAGAAGTCACAAAAGGTCCCTCCGGCAGCGGCGGCAGCGCGAACGCATGCTTGATGCGTTCCACCTCGGCCTGCGGTGGAAGCCCGAACAGGCGCTTGAACTCCCGGCTGAACTGGGAGGGGCTCTCGTAACCTACAGCTGATGCAGCAGCGGCGGCGGTCATGCTACGCCGCATCATCAGCAGCCGCCCTTGGTGCAGGCGGATGGACTTGAGGTACTGCATCGGCGATACGCGGGTCACGGCCTTGAAGTGGTGGTGGAAAGCGGCCGCACCCAGCCCCGCTTCGTGTGCCAGCATTGCCACGGTCAGTGGACTGGCGTGCTCGCGGTGGATGCGCTGAATGGCACGGCCAATTTGCCCGAAGCGCCCTTGCGCGGCCAGCGAAGCACGCAGGGTTTCGCCTTGCTCACCCGTCAGCACGCGGAAGTAGATCTCTCGCAGGATGGAGGGGCCCAGCACCTGGGCTTCCAGCGGTTTGGACATGGCCTGTAAGAGGCGGGTGACTGCGTCGGCGAGGGCTGCATCCATCCTGGAAGACACCAGGCTGGACGGCCTGATCGACCTGATCGGCGTGGCATGGGGCAGCTGCTCGTCCACCTGGATGGCGATGTCGGCGGCCAGTTGCAAATCCAGCCGCAGGTAGATGGCCAGCAAGGGACGTTCAGCGCTGGCTTCCGTCTGCATGACAAAGGGCACGGGCACGGCGACGGCCAGCACATGCTGCTCGTCGTAGACAAACTCCTGGTCGTCCAGCCAACCGCGCTTGCGTCCCTGGCAGACGATGACGATACCCGGCTCGTACAGCACCGGCGTAACGTCCAAGGGCCGGTTGCTGCGCAACCAGCGCACGCCGGGCAGGGGGCTCAGGGTGTAACCCTCATGGAGCGCCAAGCTGGACAGCAGTGCGGCCATGCTGGGCCTCGGGGTGGAAGTCATCATGGTGTAGGAATAGGCAATGACCGGATAGCGTACGACATTTCTGGATGCCGCGTGCTTGCCTACCATTTGGCCTCGTACCTTCAGGAGCCAGCATGCGCGATTCATCCTCTAAAACTTTCTTTATCACCGGCGTCAGCAGCGGCTTTGGGAAGGCTCTTTCCCAAGTGGCGCTGGCCGCAGGGCACCGCGTCATCGGCACCGTGCGCAGGGCCGAAGACGCGCTAGCGTTCCAGGCCATGCACCCTGACCAAGCGATAGCCCGGCAGCTGGATGTCACCGACCACGCGGCGGTCGAGCGGCTGGCCCAGGACGTGGAAAAGGCAATCGGGCCGGTGGACGTCATCGTCAACAACGCCGGCTACGGCTACGAGGGCATCCTGGAGGAGAGCCCGTTGGAGGATCTGCGGCGGCAATTTGACGTCAACGTCTTTGGCGCGGTTGCGGTCATCAAGGCCTTCCTCCCTTTTATGCGGGCCCGCCGCCGTGGGCGCATTCTGAACATCACATCGATGGGCGGCTTTATCACCATGCCTGGCATTGCGTACTACTGCGGCAGCAAGTTTGCGCTGGAAGGGATCTCCGAAGCGCTGGGCAAGGAGGTTGCAGCGCTGGGCATTGACGTGACGGCCGTCGCGCCGGGCTCATTCCGGACAGACTGGGCCGGACGCTCGATGGTGCGCGCACCCCGCAGCATCAGCGACTATGACGCGCTGTTTGATCCCGTGCGAGCGCGCCGCCAAGCGGTCAGCGGAAAGCAGCTAGGCGACCCGGCCAAGGCAGCCGCTGTGATGCTGCGCATCGCCACTGCCGCCGAGCGGCCGCCCGCACATCTGCTGCTGGGCAGTGATGCGCTGGAGCTGGTGCGCGGCAAGTTGGGCGCCATGCAGGCAGGGCTGGGGCAATGGGAGGATGTCAGTTGCTCGACTGACAGTGTTGCGGGCTAGGCGCGGCCGATGGGGTTGGAGGCGGCAATGTCCGAATCCGGCTGCGTTCGCTGTGTTGACCGCAAGTGAGTACGGCTCTGGCCAACGGCCTTGCTACCGCCGTCAGATGTTTACGGCTGCCTGTTTACCGGCTCGGGATGCCGCATTCCAGTGCCTACTCTGCTTTCGGATTGTTGCGCAAGCAAGTGATGTCGACCGGACAAATAGCAGCGATTGTCGAGCAATCAAGATTGATATAAGTTATTGATTTAACTTATTTTTTATGTGCGTAATCGTTGCATTTTGTTTTGGGTCAGTTACGATTGCTGATCAAGAGATTCGGGAGGCAACCATGTCAGATTCTGCTGAAGAGGATGGAACGCCGGACTCCTATTTAAAGGCGTTAAAGGCGGAAGGGGCCGAGCTATTGATGCAGGCGACCCAAGACGATGCGCATGCAAGAGCACGGCTGTCGTTGATTGATGCCAAGATTGACCAGCTGACCCGCCCGATCACGAGCGGGAGCTGGGCAGAGCGCGAGGTGTGAATGCTTGCGAAGCGTTGGGGCAGGTCTGAAGCCGCTGGTTTGCTGGTGCATCCGCCATTGAGGCGTTAAGCAAAGACTCCAATTGTTGGTCAACGACCTGAGGCGGTGAGTCGCTACGGCTGAAAAGACCTCAGCTTCTGTCCCCTGATGACATTCAATCTCTAACCTATGTTCAGAGCGTATTGCTCCGCAACTGGTACCGCGCGTCTTGAACTAGTCTGTGTTGACCCTTCTTGTGTATGGAGGAAGGGATAGAAGCTGAAGCACTGGTCGCCCAGCAAATTGCGTACATCTTCCTGCCACCCATCCCAGCGCATCTGAGCGTAGAACGTGTGGAGACGTTGGGTCATCGCCCATTGTGTGAACGCTGTGTGACCAATATCCAAGCTCTCCCACTGAAGTGTGTCTGGTGCCAGATAGTGCACTACCCCTATGTCGCCGTCGAAGGCTCCCCCATTGAGTGCAAAGAAGCCACCGACGACATCATCTGCCACAAGGCAAAATCCATTCGACCGCGCCGCGTTCCACGCGGCGATATTGCGAGGTAGCCTGGTGTGCCCAGAGCCAAGCAGCCTTAGCCAGCCACCATCTATCAGGATGCCGCCCGTTCCATAGGCAATGGCACCTAGAACGGAGCGGGTCGTCACTTGTAGCTCAACGAGAACATCACCATTGTTGGCTGAAGGGGGAAGTATCTCGACGGGGAGTTCAGCCTCGCGGATCCATTGTTCGACAAGTGGAAGGGCCGGCTCTTGAGTTTCCAGCAGTTCATCGAGTGGTCGCATAAAGGCTCTTTCATTTCTGCATCTAGTTGCATTGGCTGGTTGAATTTACAGCCCCGAGTCGTCATCGTGGCATCACCTGCAACTCCGGCACCGCTTCCCCTTCAAAAATAATCCAAATTTTTTACCCAACCGACCTGAGGGTTCTGCCCGCCCGTGCGACTCCATGGGTAGTGCTGGCTATTTCCAGGCAGTTGGAGACCTTGTTTATGCGGCAGTCGCGCAGTGTTTTTGCACCCCGGGCCTTGGCCCTGTCTTTGTTCGTGGCCGGGGCCATTCCCGCTTGGGCCCAGGCCCAGGCGGATGCCCCGGCCCAGGTGGCGATTGCGGCCCAGCCTTTGGGGCAGGCGCTCAATACCCTGGCCCAGCAAACGGGGCTGCAGCTTTTGTATGCCCCGGCGGTGGTGGCGGGCAAGCAGGCACCGGCGGTGTCGGGCAGCATGGCGCCGCGCCAGGCGCTGGCGCAGTTGCTGGCGGGCAGTGGCCTGGTGGTGGTGCCCCAGGGGCGGGCCTTGGTGATCAAACCGGCTGAGGCGGCTGCGCCGCAGACCGGAGCAGAAACCACCTTGGCGCCGGTGACGGTGCAGGCCGATGCGCTGCGCGAGAGCGCCGCTGGCCCCGTGGGCGGCTTTGTGGCCCGGCGCAGTGCGACGGCGACCAAGACCGATACGCCGCTGTCGGAGACCCCCATGTCGGTGACGGTGGTGCCGCGCGAGCAGATTGTGGCCCAGGGCGCCGATTCGCTGGATCAGGCGCTGGAGTACTCGGCGAGCATCATGCCGCTGCAGGGTGGGGCGATGCGCCATGTTGGCACGGGCTTTACCGTGCGCGGCTTCAACGTGACCGGGGCGGCGCCGCTGTACCTGAATGGTGCGCGCTTTCCGATCAACTCGCTGAGCGGGGCGGTGGAGCCCTATGCCTATGAGCGGGTGGAGGTGCTCAAAGGCCCGGCCTCGATTTTGTACGGACAGGCGGCGCCGGGCGGCGTCTTCAACCTGGTGAGCAAGCGCCCCACCGATGAGCCGCTGCGCGAGGTGGAGCTGCAGCTGGGCAGCTGGAACAAAAAGCAGATCGCCGCTGATGTGAGCGACAAGCTGACCGAGGATGGCCGCATGCGCTACCGGCTGACCGCGCTGGCGCGCGATGCGGACGGCATGATCGACGAGATGCGCAATGACCGCCTGTCGCTGTCGGCCGCCATGGACTGGAAGCTGACCGACGACACCGACCTGACCCTGCTGGCCAATGTGAACAAGACGCGTGCCAACTACGATGTGGGCAAGCCGCTGGATGGCAGCCTGCTGCCCAACCCCTATGGGCGCATTGGGCGCAGCACGTTTTTGGGCGAGCCGGGTTTTGACCACTTTGATGTGAAAGGTGCGACCTTGGGCTATCTGCTGGAGCAGCGGCTGAATACGCAATGGCGCTTCAAGCAGAACCTGCTGGCCTATGACCACAAAGCCGACAACGCCTATGCCGGCGTGCAGGCCCGGGTGGACGCGGCCAACCCCCGCATGGTGGGCCGCTATGGCCTGACGCGGCTGGACAAGGACCGGGGCTGGGGCGTGGACAACCAGCTGATCGGCCAGCTGGCCCACGGCCGTTTTGAGCACACCTTGCTGTTGGGCCTGGACTGGGCGCAGACCCGTTTTGCGCGCAAGCAGGAGTTTGGCAGCATGCCGGCCATCGATGTGTTCAACCCCGTCTACGGCGCGCAGCCCAGCTTGAATGCGCCCGCCTATTCCAAGGAGGCGATGCGCCAGGTGGGCATCTATGTGCAGGACCAGATCAAGTACGACCAGCGCTGGGTGCTGATGGTGGGTGGGCGCTATGACCGGGCGCGCTCGGATTTGATCTCGGACGATGTGGTGGAGAACTCGCATGCCTTCACGCCGCGCGTGGGCGTGATGTATTTGATGGACAACGGCCTGTCGCCGTACTACAGCTACAGCCGCTCTTTCCAGCCCTCATCCGGCATGGATTTCAGTGGCCGTACCTTCAAGCCCACCACCGGCAAGCAGCATGAGATTGGCCTGAAGTACGAGCCCAAGGGCATGGATGCGTCGGTCACCTTGGCGGCCTACGAGATCAAGCAGCAGAACGTGCTGACCAGCGACCCCGACCATGTGGGCTTTTTGCAGCAGACCGGCGAGGTGCGATCGCGTGGCCTGGAGCTGGAGGGCCGCGCCCAGATCAAGCGCCAATGGGATGTGGTGGTGGCCCTGTCGACCACCGATGCCAAGGTGACGCGCAGCAGCACCGGCAACCAGGGCACGACCCCCGTATCGGTGCCGCGCAATATGGCATCGCTGTGGGCCGATTACCGCGTCGACGCACTGCCGGGCCTGAGCCTGGGCGCCGGTGTGCGCCATGTGGGCTGGCAAGAGATAGACCGCATGCGCATGCCCACCTACACCTTGCTGGATGCCGCTGTGCGCTACCAGTACCAGCAATGGCAGTTTGCGCTGAATGTGAAGAATCTGGCCGACAAGACCTACCTGTCGGCCTGCACCGGCGTCTGCCTGTATGGCGATGCGCGCAATGTGACCTTGACGGCGCGGGTGAATTGGTAAGTGCGCAGAGGGCAGCCCGCCAGGGTTGGGGAGCCTAAAGTCAAAAGGCGTGGACCCGAGGGTGCCACGCCTTTTTTGTATCCGCGCCAGGCCTCAAGAATCGGGAGCTCCTTGCGCAGCGATGGGGCTGCATGGCCAGCGCGCTGTTGAACAGGCTGCTAAGGCTTGTGCCGATGGAACTGCTTGACCCCGTAGCGGCCAGCCCCATAAAACGCTGGCAGACAGAGCACATTGAAAGGCAGCGACAGCAGCAGCACCAGCCAGCCCACATACAGGCCGCTCTCCACGCCCCACCACACGTGCTGCCACAGGCGATCGCCGGGGGGGAAATAGCCCGCCTGCATATCGTGCAACGACCACAGCGCGCCACCCAATGCGGAACCCAGCAGCAAGCTAAGTAGCAGCACCAAGGTCGTCAGCACCCAGGCCGGCCATTGCCTTGCCTTGGGCCAGCAGCCCAAGAGCAAGGCCAAGCCGGCTGCAAACACCGCGCAGAAGAGGGCGATGTACTGGAAGGGGTGTTTGGCGTGGTACATGAACATCCGGTAGAGCCCGCCAAACACCATGCGCAGCCCGACAACATCACGCAGCAGTAGGTAGACCGCCGAGCAGTACAAAGTCAGGGCAATACAGCCCAGCGCAAACACCTTGGCCGCCAGGGCGATGGGGGCTGTGGGTCTCATGCGGGAGGGCGCGCAACGAAGGCCTGCTTGTCATGGCCGTCAAAACCTGCGTTGGCATAAAAACGCAAGGTGCTCTCGTCCTCGCTGCCCGTCATCAGCATGGCCTTGTAGCAGTTCTTGCCCCAGGCATGCGCCAGGGCTGCATGCAGCAGCGCTTTGCCATAGCCGCGCTGGCGGTGGTCGGCATGGGTGACGACGTTCTCGATCAAGGCATAGGGCCGGCAGCCGCGCGTGAGGTTGGGGATCACCAGCAGCACACAGCTGCTGACCAATTGGGGGCCGACAAAGCCGCCCAGGTAGAGGTGGCAGGGGTCTGCCATCAAGCCTTGCCAGATGGCTTGAACCTCCGGCTGTGGCGGGCGGTCATCGTCTGCAGGGTGCAAATGGGTGTACAGCGTGAGCAGCGCGGCCAGGTCGGCATCGACCAGGGGGCGGATGGCGAGAGGGGATGTAGTGGGTGGCATAAGAAAAGCGGCCCTTGCAAACGCTTGGGCCGTCCATCTTATGTCAGTACACATCCCGCCGGTACCGGCCCTCGTCGATCAAGGCGTTCAGCCCTTCTTCGCCGAGCAGCTCGGTCAGCGCCTGGTCCACGCCGGTGGCCATGCCGTCATAGCTGCCGCAGACGTAGATGACGGCGCCACGGGCCAGCCAGGCCTGCAGGGGCTCGGCGGCGGCGCGCAGGGCGTCTTGCACATAGCGGTGCGGGCGTTGGCCGGCTGCCTGGTGGCTGGCATCACGGGCGTCGCGCGAGTAGGCGTAGTCGGCGCGCTCGATCTGGCCATGGGCCTGCCAGACGCAGACCTCGTCTTCGGCATAGGAGTCGTGGGCGCGGCGGCGTTCGCCAAAGATCAGCCAGTTGTCGAACTGGCCCTGGGCGATGCGGTGGCGCAGGTGGCCGCGCAGGCCGGCATAGCCCGAGCCATTGCCCATAAAGATGGCAGGCCGCGCATCGCCCGCCAAAGGCGCAAAGCCGGGGTTGTCGACCAGGCGCAGCGCAATGCGGCTGCCCAGCGCTGCATGTGCGGTGAGCCAGCCCGAGGCCAGGCCCAGCTGCGGCGCG
>NZ_KE148625.1:4430-8730 GCF_000410635.1 Comamonas sp. B-9 | reverse complement strand
CGCGCGCGGCTGGAGGCCAGCCTCAAGGAGCTGAGCGCCCGCGAGCGTGCACCGATGGTGCAGAGCCTGGCGCGCGGCCTGTCGGCCCACGACGAGGCCTTGCTGGAAAAGCTGCTGGGCGACCGCAGCAAGGAGGTGCGCGAATCAGCCGCCAGCCTGCTCGCACGCCTGCCGCACAGCCCGCACAGCCAGCGCATGGGCGCAGCGCTGCAGGCCATGCTGAGCCAGGATGCCCAGGGCGAGTGGCAGATCGAGCCGCCCCAAGAGGGCCACAAGGACTGGGAGCGCGACGGCGTCACCCTGCAGCCGCCCGCCTATATCAAGGGCCATCGCGCCTGGTGGCTGCAGCAGCTGGTGGAGCTCACGCCCCTCGATTTCTGGCAGCACCATCTGGGCAAGACGCCCGAGCAGCTCTGGGAATGGAGCCGGCGCAGCGACTGGAAGGGCGCGCTGCGCCAGGGCTGGATTGCGGCTTTGCGTGCGCAACGCGATGTGCGCTGGCTGCCGCTGATCCAGAGCATGGAGGGCGACTCGCGCAGCAGCGATGTGCTGCCGCTGCTGATGGCCGAGCTCAGCGCCGCAGAGCGCGAAACCCAGTGGCTGGTGCAGTTGCAGGCCAAGCTGGGCAAGAGCGCCTTTATCGAGGCCATCCACCGCATCGACGAAGGCATGGGGCGCGCAGAGCTGCTCTCGCCTGCCATGTCGCGCTGGTTGCTGGAGGCCTTGCTCAGCACCTTGCAGGCGCGCCAGCCTGCGGGCAACTGGCACAGCTGGCAGGCCGACCATGCCGTTCTGGCCTGCGCACGCCGCCTGCAGGTGGCTGACCTGGAGCGCTTTGCGCAGCTGTGGCGCGCGCCACGGGCGGCAGCGCCTGCCGAGCCCACGGCGACCGACGACGCCGCCGCGCTGGTGGTGCCCGAAGGCAGTACCGAGGCCGACATCGCCAGACTCAAGAAGGAGCAGCAAGCGCGCCTGGAACGCTCGCGCCTGCGTCCCTGGGATGACGAGCAGGTGCTCGCCCAACTCAACCGCATTGTCGATCTGCGCCTGGCGCTGCAAGCGGCCCAGCCCGCCTGATGGCGCCCACCACCAACCTTTTGATCTCTACCGGAATCACACCATGAGCCAAGTACTACGCCAGCACGCCGAGCAGCAATTTGCCGAAGAACTGGATGCCCTGCAACAGGCCGATGACCGTCCGCGTCCGCCCAACTGGAAGCTCTCGCCCTGGGCCGTGCTGCAGTACCTGATGGGCGGCACGCTGAGCAATGGTTTTGAAGTGAGCGCCAAGTACATCGGCAGCCCACGCCTGATGGAGATCGCGGTATCGACCCTGGCCACCGACCGCGCACTGCTGCTGTACGGTGTGCCCGGCACGGCCAAGTCCTGGGTGTCCGAGCACCTGGCGGCAGCCGTGAGTGGCGACTCGACCATGCTGATCCAGGGCACGGCCGGCACCAGCGAAGAGCAACTGCGCTACGGCTGGAACTATGCCCAGCTGCTCGCCCATGGCCCCTCGGAAAAGGCGCTGGTCCCCAGCCCGCTGGTGCATGCGATGAAGCTGGGTAAGATCGCCCGCATCGAAGAGCTGACCCGCATCCCCGCCGATGTGCAGGACACCTTGATCACCGTGCTGTCCGAAAAGACCTTGCCGGTGCCCGAGCTCTCGACCGAGTTCCAGGCCGTCGCCGGCTTCTCGGTGATCGCCACGGCCAACAACCGCGACAAGGGCGTCAACGAGCTCTCCAGCGCCTTGAAGCGCCGCTTCAACACCGTCGTGCTGCCCGTGCCTGCCTCGCAGGATGAGGAAGTGAAGATCGTCACCAAGCGCGTGGGCGAGCAAAGCCGCGCGCTGCAACTGCCTGCCGAGGCCCCGGCGCTGGAAGAAGTGCGCCGCGTGGTGCGGATCTTCCGCGAGCTGCGCAATGGCCAGACCGAAGACGGCAAAACCGTGCGCATCAAGTCGCCCAGCTCCACCTTGTCGACCGCGGAGGCGATCTCGGTGATCAACAGCGGCATGGCGCTGGCCGGCCATTTTGGCGATGGCGTGCTGCGTGCACACGATGTCGCCTCGGGCCTCTTGGGCGCCGTCATCAAGGACCCGGTGCAGGACAGCGTGGTCTGGAAGGAATACCTGGAGACCGTCGTCAAAGAACGTGCCGAGTGGAAAGCCCTGTCCCGCGCCTGCCGCGAGCAAATCTAAGCCGCTGACACCGTTCTTCTTCTGCCCCCGACAACGCTGACCGAGCCCATGGCCACTTCTGCTGACAACGTCCATTTCTTTGGCATTCGCCACCACGGCCCGGGCTGTGCGCGCAGCCTGGTGCAAGCGCTGGCGCAACTGCAGCCCGACTGCCTGCTGGTGGAAGGCCCGCCCGAGGGCGAGGCGCTGCTGCCGATGCTGCGCAGTGCCGAGCTGCGCCCGCCTGTCGCCATGCTGGTGTACATGCAAGACGAGCCCAGCCAGGCCGCGTTCTACCCCTTTGCCGAGTTCTCGCCCGAATGGCAGGCGCTGCAATGGGCGAGCGAGCAGGGCGTGGCCACGCGCTTTATCGACCTGCCCCAAACCCATGCGATGGCCCAGGACTGGGCGCGGCGCCAGGCGCTGAAAAAGCCGGAGCCTGCGCAAGAGGTGGACGGGGAAGAGGGCGAGGACGATGCGCTGGAGGCAGCGGACGAGGCGCCAGGCGATGCCACTGAGGCCAGCGCCGACACGGCCCCGGTGGTGGATATGGACAGCGACGTCGGCGAACCGATCGAGAGCAAGCAGCCGCCAATGCGCGACCCGCTCGACTGGCTCGCCCATGCGGCCGGCTTTGAGGATGGCGAGAGCTGGTGGAACCGCCTGGTGGAAGAGCGGGGTGACAGCGAAGCGCTGTTCAGCAGCATCAACGAGGCCATGACGGCAGTGCGCAGCGAACTGGGCGGCGAGGGCGAGGCCTGGCGCGGCCCCCACTATGTGCTGCGCGAGGCCCAGCGGGAGGCGCATATGCGCCAGTGCATCCGTGAGGCAGTCAAGGCCGGCTACCAGCGCATTGCGGTGGTCTGCGGCGCCTGGCATGTGCCAGCCTTGCAGCAAAGCACCACCGCCAAGGCCGACAGCGCCGTGCTCAAGGGCTTGCCCAAGGCCAAGGTGCTGGCGACCTGGGCGCCCTGGACCTACCGCAACCTGGCCAGCCGCAGCGGCTATGGCGCAGGGGTCACCTCGCCGGGCTGGTACGCGCATCTCTGGCAGTGCTACCGGGCCGATGCGGCCTTGGCGCGGCAGGCGGCAGAAGGCCTGCCTGCACGCAGCGCCCGCGATGCTGCCACCTTGCGCACCGCAGGCTGGCTGACCCGCGTGGCACGCCTGCTGCGCGACAAGGACCTGGACTGCTCCAGCGCCCACATCATCGAGGCCACCCGTTTGGCCGAAGGCCTGGCTGCCATGCGTGGCCAGCCGATACCCGGGCTGCAGGAGATCAACGAGGCCATCGTGACGGTGGTCTGCATGGGCGAGACCGCGCCGCTGACCCTGATCGACGACGAGCTCACCGTCGGCCATGTGCTGGGCTCGGTGCCCGCCGATGTGCCGCAGGTGCCGCTGCAGCGCGATATCGAGCAGCAGCAAAAATCGCTGCGCATGAAGCCCGAGGCGGCCAGCAAGCTGCTGGCCTTGGATCTGCGCAAGGAGACCGACCTGGCGCGCAGCCATTTTCTGCACCGCCTGCGCTTGTTGGGCATTGGCTGGGGTACGCGTGCGGCCGATGCGCAGCGCAACCGCGGCACCTTCCGCGAGAGCTGGCAGATGCAGTGGGAGCCAGAGCTGGCCGTGCGCATCATCGAGGCCAGCGTGCATGGCGCCACCGTGGCGCAGGCCGCCACCGCGCGCTTGCGCGCCAGCCTCTCGCCCGATATGCCCTTGCCCGAGATTGCGCAGGCGATTGACGACGCACTTCTGGCCAATCTGCCGCAGCTGGTCGAATCGCTGATTGCCACCCTGGCCGAGCGCGCGGCCACCACCGGTGATGTGGCCCAGCTGCTGCAGGCGCTGCCGCCGCTGGCCAATGTGTACCGCTACGGCAGCGTGCGCCAGACCGATACGGCCTTGCTGGCCACCGTCATCGATTCGCTGGTGCTGCGCGCCGCCATTGGCCTGCCAGTCGCCTGCATGGCGATGGACGAAGAGGCCGCTGCTGCGATGAAGGGCAAGGTGCTGGCCGCGCATGAGGCGCTGCGCCTGCGCGGCAATGATGCGCAAGCCCAGGCCGCAGTCGACGCCTGGCGCGCTGCGTTGCGCAGCCTGGCGATGGGCGATGCC
>NZ_KE148625.1:0-4104 GCF_000410635.1 Comamonas sp. B-9 | reverse complement strand
GACAAGGCCCGGCGCGCGCCGGTGGCTGGTGCGGCCGTGCCTGCTGCCGCCTTGGCGGCGGGCGATGAGGATGCCCCCTGGGACGAGGCGCGCGCCGTGCTGGCGCTGCCGCTGCTCAACACCCTGCTGGGGCTGGAGCTGCCGCCCGAATTGCTGGCGCTGATTCCGCCTGCCGCCACGCCTGCCAAACAAGCCCTGGAGTGATGACGATGACCCATGCCACCCATCCCGCGCCAGGCCCGGCGCAAGACGATAGCCAAACCCTGGCAGCCGACGCGGCAGAGGCGCTGCAGCCCACCACCCGCTTGCAGCGCTGGCGCATGGTGCTGGGCAGCCCAGCCGATGCCAGCTGCGGAACCGTGGGCGGGCGCCTGCAGGAGATGGACCAGGCGCTGGCGGCGCTCTACGAAGGCGACAGCCAGCTCGGTTCACGCAAGGGCGGCCGGGGCAATTCTTCACCCTCGGTGTCGCGCTGGCTCGGCGATATCCGCAAGTACTTTCCCAGCCAGGTGGTGCAGGTGATGCAGCGCGACGCGATGGAGCGCCTGCAGCTGCGCGAGTTGCTGCTGCAGCCCGAGATGCTGGAGAACGTGCAGCCCGATGTGCACCTGGTGGCCAACCTGATTTCGCTGGGCTCGGTCATTCCGCAAAACACCAAGGCCACCGCGCGCCTGGTGGTGCGCAAGGTGGTGGACGAGCTGATGAAAAAGCTCGAAGAGCCGATGCGCAGCGCCGTGGCCGGCGCGCTGGACCGCAGCCAGCGCAACCGCCGCCCGCGCCATGCCGAGATCGACTGGAACCGCACGATACGCGCCAACCTGCGCCACTGGCAGCCCGAGTACCAAACCATCGTGCCCGAGACCTTGATCGGCTACGGCCGCAAGGCGCGCCGCCCGCAGCGCGAGGTGATTCTGTGCATCGACCAAAGTGGTTCGATGGCCAACTCGGTGGTCTACTCCAGCATCTTTGGCGCGGTGATGGCCAGCCTGCCTGCCGTCGCCACCAAGCTGGTGGTGTTTGACACGGCCGTGGTGGACCTGACCGACAAGCTCGACGACCCGGTCGATGTGCTGTTTGGCGTGCAACTGGGTGGCGGCACCGACATCAATGGCGCTGTGGGTTACTGTCAGAGCCTGATCAGCGAGCCGCGCAACACCATCCTGGTGCTGATCTCGGACCTGTACGAGGGGGGCGTGGAATCCGGCCTGCTGCGCCGTGCCAATGAGTTGGTGGAGTCCGGCGTGCAGTTCATCACCTTGCTGGCGCTGAGCGACGAAGGTGCCCCCGCCTACGATGCCGCACTGGCCGCCAAACTGGCCGCCTTGGGCGTGCCGTCCTTTGCCTGCACGCCCGATGCCTTCCCGCAGCTGATGGCAGCCGCCATTCGCCGCGATGATGTGGCGGCCTGGGCGGCAACCCAAGGCTTCAAGACCAGCCAATGAGGCTGCCAGGCACTCACCCAGCCAGAAAAAAGCCCTGCGGAGCAGGGCGGTTGGAGTAAACAGAGGCTGGGAGATGGAGCCGTTCAGCGGCCCAGCGAATCGGGCAGCGGAAAGCCGGTAATGCGCTTGGCGCGCGGCGGCGCATAGGTGCGCACCTTGGAGGTCTTGAGGCCCAGGCGCACCAGCGATTCGGCAATCGTCACCGCGGCAGCCACGCCATCGACCACGGGCACGCCGGTGCGGCTACGCACCTTGTCTTCGAGCTCGGCCATGCCGCCGCAGCCCAGGCAGATGACCTCGGCATGGTCTTCTTCAACGGCCTTGGCGGCCTGCTGCACGATGGCATCGACCGCGCGCTCGGGCTGGCTCTCGAGCTCCAGCACGGCCATGCCGCTGGCGCGCACCGAGGCGCAGCGCGCATCCAGCCCGGCCAGCTTGAGCCGGTCTTCGATCAAAGGCACAGCGCGGTCCAAAGTGGTGACGACGGCGTATTTGTGGCCCAGGAACATGGCCGTCGATGCCGCAGCCTCGGTGATGTCGACCACCGGCACTTCCAGCAGCTCTTGCAGGCCTTCGCGGCCATGCTCGCCGTAGCCGGCCTGGATGACGGCGTCAAAGGGCTGGTCGTAGCGCATGACGGCATCCATCACGCCGACGGCGCAGAGGTAGCTCTCAAAATTGCCTTCCACCGATTCAGCGCCAAAGCGCGGGGTGAGGGCGACGATCTCGGTGCCCGGTGCGGCCGCACGGCGCGCCTGGGCGCCGATGGCCTCGGTCATGCTCTCGGTGGTGTTGACGTTCACGATCAGAATGCGCATGCAAAAAACTCCGTCTCAATGTTGGGCATGGTTCACGGCAATGGCCTCGCCGTCCTGGTCTTCATAGTGCTGGCCCTTGGGCGTCAGCAGCCAGTAGAACAGGCCGCCGAGCCCGGCCGCAATGAACCAGGAGAAATGCGACACCGACTCGAGTGCCGGCAAAAAGGCGAACAGCAGCGCAATCAGGGCCGAGGGCACCAGGGCCTGGATGGCGCGGCGGTTGACGCCGTTTTCGTAATGGTAAGGGCCGTTGCGGTCATCGCTGTAGAGCGCGGGCACATGCACGCGCTGCTTGCGGATCAGCCAGTAGTCGGCCATCACGATGCCAAACAGTGGGCCGAGGAACGAGCCCAGACCGCCCAGGAAATACAGGATCACCAGGGGTGAGTCGTAGAGGTTCCAGGGCAGGATCACAAAGCCGAGGATGGCGCTGACGAGGGCCGCGCGGCGGAAGTTGAGCTGGCGCGGCAGCAGGTTGGCCAGGGCCAGAGCGGGTGCGACAAAGTTGGCCATCAGGTTGACGGCGATGGTCAGGATCAGCAGCGACAGGCTGGCGAGCACCAGCAAGGGCTTGTTGGGGATCTTCTCGACGATGTCGGTCGGGCTCAGGATCAGCGTGCCGTCAATCGCCAGCTGGCCGCCGGTCAGCACGACGACGATCAGGCCAAAGATCAGCATGTTGATGGGGATGCCCCAGAAGTTACCCTTGACCACGGCGCTGCGTGAGGTGGCGCCCCGGGTGAAGTCACAGAAATTGAGCACAAAGGTGCCATAGATGGCGACCCACAGCGAGGCGGCACCCATGATCTGCACCCACATCGCGGCACCGGTGCTGGGCTTGGGCGCCGTCCACTGGATCTTGCCGCCCGAGCTGTAGAGCACCCAGCCGGCCAGCGCGATAAAGGTCACCAGAATCACCGGGCCGGCAAAGGCCTCGTACTTGCGGATGCTCTCCATGCCCCAGCAGGCAATCATCGTCTGCACCACCCACAGCAGGCTGAAGCTGATCCAGCCGAGCACTGGCAGGCCCAGCACCTGGTGCGCCAGCAGCGCCTGCAGGCTGGGGAAGAGGGTGATCAACAGCACATCGAGCACCTTGGAGGCCAGGTAGGTCTGGATGCCGAACCAGGCAATCGCGACACCGCCCCGGATCAAGGCCGGGATCTGCGCGCCCCGGGTGCCAAAGCTGATGCGGCTCATCACCGGAAAAGGCACACCCGTCTTGGGGCCCATGAAGCCCGACAAGGTCAGCAGCACAAACAGCAAGGCAGCGCCCATCATCAGCGCCGTCAGAATCTGCCAGCCGCCCAGGCCCAGCGCAAACAGGCCGATGGCAAAGGCGTAGTTGCCCAGGCTGTGCACATCATTGGCCCAGAGCGTGAACAGGCTGTAGGCACCCCAGGAGCGGCTGTCTTTCTTGGTGGGCGCGAGGTCTTTGTTGTAGAGCGAGGGGCATACGCCGGCGGGCAAGGCACCGGCCGCTGCGGGGCGCTGCTGTGCGGGATTGAAGGCAAAGCCTGCGTTCTGGTCTGCTGCAAGATCGGTCATTGACATCCTTGGATCGGGCGCATCCAGCTGCGCCTTATTTGCGGCCTGGCGGCCGGGTTTGTCTCGTCATGTGCGCGGGTCCATGCATGGCATGTGCAGCACAAAACAGGCCTCAATGGCTATGCGTTGTGTGCACATATGCATACATTAAGTGTATACAAAACACCTGAAAATGAACTAGGGGCAACCCTGGGTACACGGCAAGACACGCAGAGGAGTTGCGCAAAGTAACCAAAAAAATCTCACTGCTATGGGTGAATGAAAGTATTGAAAATGGTAGATTTAAACTATTTACC
>NZ_APCR01000597.1:0-4567 GCF_000410635.1 Comamonas sp. B-9 | reverse complement strand
CCAGCCTGCCCCAGCGCACGGAGCTGTTCCAGGCCAGTGTGGCCGCCAACCTGCGCCTGGGCCGGCCTGACGCCAGCGATGCCGAACTCTGGGCCGCGCTGCAAACGGCAGGCCTGGCTGATGTCATCCGCGCCCTGCCCCAACAACTGAACACGCCCCTGGGCAGCCAGGGCGCGGGCCTGTCGGGGGGCGAATCACGCCGCCTGGCGCTGGCCCGCCTGCTGCTGCACCCAGCGCCCTTGAGCTTGCTGGACGAACCCACCGAAGGCCTGGACCGCCAGACCGCCGCCCAGGTGATGCACGCGATTGCGCAATGGCATGCAAAGCGGGCCGCCAGCGGCCAGGGCGCCATCGTGATGGCCAGCCATTTGCAGCGCGAGGCGCGCCACGCCGACCGCATTGTTTGGATCGCCCCCTTGCAAGAAGGCATGGCGCAAGCGCGCAAGGGCACGGCAGAGTTTGAAGCGCTGTTGCAGCGATTGCGGCCTGGCTAGGCCGGCTCATGCAACACAGGTATTTGTCAGTTTGGAACCCACGTAGTTTTTCTACCAGATCGAGCACTTACAACACGGAAGGACCAGTTCATGGATCTCGACATCGTCGGGCTATCAAGATTGCAGTTTGCACTCACAGCCCTGTACCACTTTCTCTTCGTTCCCCTGACCCTGGGGCTGTCCATGCTGATCGCCATCATGGAGACGGTCTATGTGATGACGCGGCGTGTCATCTGGCGCCAGATGACCAAGTTCTGGGGCGTGCTCTTTGGCATCAACTTCGCCATCGGCGTGGCGACCGGTCTGGTGATGGAGTTCCAGTTCGGCATGAACTGGAGCTACTACAGCCACTATGTGGGCGACATCTTTGGCGCCCCGCTGGCCATCGAAGGGCTGATGGCCTTCTTCCTGGAGGCGACCTTTGTCGGTCTGTTCTTCTTTGGCTGGGACAAGCTCTCGCCGGTCAAGCACTTGATCGTCACCTGGCTCACGGCCCTGGGCACCAACCTGTCGGCGCTGTGGATTTTGATCGCCAACGGCTGGATGCAAAACCCCGGGGGGGCCGTCTTCAACCCGCAGACCATGCGCATGGAAGTGAATGACTTCGCCGCCGTGCTGAGCAACCCGGTGGCCCAAGCGAAGTTTGTGCACACCGTCTCTGCCGGTTATGTCTGCGCCTCCATCTTTGTGCTGGGCGTGTCGGCCTGGTACCTGCTCAAGGGCCGCCATGTGGCCTTGGCCAAGCGCTCGATGACCGTGGCCGCCGCCTTTGGCCTGGCCGGTTCGCTGTCGGTCGTGGTGCTGGGTGATGAATCCGGCTACCTGTCGGGCGAGCACCAGAAGATGAAGCTCGCAGCGATTGAAGCGATGTGGGAGACCGAGCCTGCACCGGCCGCCTTCACCGCCATCGGCTTTCCTGACCAGGAAGCGCGCGAGACCCATTACGCGATCCATATCCCATGGGCGATGGGCCTGATCGGCACGCGCTCGCTCGATACCGAGCTGCAGGGCATCAACGACCTGGTCAAGCACGCCGAGGTGCTGATCCGCGACGGTATCAAGGCCTATGACGCGCTGGAAAAAATCCGCGATGCCGGCTCAACGACCACGATCTCGCCCGAGCTCAAGGAACAGTTCGAGGCCAATGGCAAGTCGCTGGGCTATGCCTTGCTGCTCAAGCGCTATGTCGATGACCCGCGCCAGGCGACCGATGCGCAGATCGCCAAGGCGGCTTGGGATACGGTTCCGCAGGTGGCTCCGCTGTTCTGGACCTTCCGCATCATGGTCGCGCTGGGTATGTTCTTCATCGTGCTGACAGCTGTCTTCTTCTACCTCGCCTCGCGCCACCAGCTGGAAAACCGCCGCTGGCTGCTGTGGGTAGCGGTATGGTCCATCCCGCTGCCCTGGGTTGCGATCGAGTGCGGCTGGTTCGTCGCCGAGTTTGGCCGCCAGCCCTGGATCATCGAAGGCGTGCTGCCCACCGCTGTGGCCGCGTCCAACCTGGGCGTCACCACCTTGCTGATCACCATCCTCGGTTTTGTGGTGCTGTACACGGTGCTGCTCATCATCGAGATGAAGCTGATGCTCAAGGCCATCCAAAAGGGCCCCGAGCTTGAGCCCGAGCAGCGCGATCCGCAGCCGCTGAGCTATGCCTCGATCGCCACGGCGCAACCCACCTATTCGGGAAAGTAACACCATGATCTTGCATACACTTTTGAACTACGACACCCTGCGTGTCATCTGGTGGGTCCTGCTGGGCGTGCTGCTGATCGGCTTTGCCGTGATGGATGGCTTTGACCTGGGCACCGGCATGCTGCTGCCCTTCCTGGGCAAGAACGACCTGGAGCGCCGCGTCATCATCAATGCCGTGGGCCCCACCTGGGAAGGCAACCAGGTCTGGCTGGTGCTGGGCGGTGGCGCCATCTTTGCCGCCTGGCCACAGCTGTATGCGGTGTCCTTCTCGGGCTTTTACCTGGCCATGTTCGTGATCCTGATCGGTCTGATCCTGCGCCCGGTCGCCTTCAAGTACCGCAGCAAGAACGAGTCCCCCGCCTGGCGCAGCCGCTGGGACTGGGCGCTGTTTGCCGGCAGCTTTATCCCTGCGCTGATCTGCGGCGTGGCCATGGGCAATGTGCTCCAAGGCGTGCCCTTCCGCCTGACGCCCGAGCTCTACATCCACTATGACGGCAGCTTCTTTGGCCTGCTCAACCCCTTCGCGATCCTCGCTGGCCTCATCTCCGTCACCATGCTGCTGATGCATGGCGCGGCCTGGCTGTGCATCAAGACCGAAGGCGCCATTGCCGCCCGTGCCCGCACCGTGGGCAGCATCTCGGCGGTTGTGACTGCCGTGCTGTTCGTGCTCGCCGGCATTGTGCTGTGGAAGTTTGTTGACGGCTACAGCATCACCTCGGCGCTGAACACCACCGGCCCGTCGAACCCGCTGTTCAAGACCGCCGCCCACGCGCCCGGCGCCTGGATGCAGAACTACCAGCAGCACCCCTGGACGATGGCTGCGCCGATCCTCGGCGTGCTTGGCTGCCTGATCGCAGCGGTGCTGATCCGTGCCCGCAAGGATGGCCTGGCGATGATCACCAGCGGCCTGGGCATTGCCGGCATCATCCTGACCGTGGGCGCTTCGATGTTCCCGATGATCCTGCCCTCGTCCGTCGATCCGCGCTTTAGCCTCACGGTCTGGGATTCGTCGTCCAGCCACATGACCTTGTTCATCATGCTGGTCTGCACCCTCATCTTCATGCCGCTGATCCTGGCCTACACCAGCTGGGTCTACTCGGTCCTCTGGGGCAAGGTCAATGCCAAGGACATCAACGACGGCAACGGCCACGCTTACTGAGCGCCGTTGCACACTGAAAGGATTCGACTATGTGGTATTTCTCCTGGATTCTCGGCCTGCCGCTGGCCGCCGCCTTTGCGGTGCTCAACGCCATGTGGTTTGAGATGACCGAAGACCAGAAGCTGCGCCAGCAGCTGCTGGACGACCCAGACTCGCAGCACTGAGCTGCGGCACAAACCCCTGAGCCTGGCACTGCGCCATGGCTCTCAACGCACAAAGGCCCAAACCTAGGTTTGGGCCTTTTGCTATGGATGGAGCCGCATCAGCTTTGGTTTTGCAAATCTTCAGAGAACAGCCGCCAGTCCTTGCCCACCTTGCGCCAGTACTGGCGCAGCGACAAGGGCTGGGCCTGTTCGCGGCTCTTGAGTTTCAGGTTGGCGACGCGAATCTCGCCCTTGTCGTCTTTCCAGCCGTAGGTGGAGATGTCCTGCAGCTCCACACTGCGGCCCTTGAACAGCGCGGCCATGCGTGTCTGCCAGGCCTGGCCTTCGGGCGAGGCCGTCCATTGCGGCGTGGCCAGCTGCAAGGCCCCCTGGGGATCGTCCTGCATCCAGGCCTGGTGCCACTGCTGCAGCACGGCTGTAAAAGCGTCGGTGCTCTGGCGGTGCGAGGCATCGCTTGGCGCCACCCACTGCAGCTTCTCGCGGATCAGCACCGGCGTCAGCTTGTCCACCGTGCGCATCAGCGCAATCAGATCGGGGTTGGCCAGCACCACGCAGCCATCGCTGGCCTGGGGCAGGCGGGCGAACTGGTCCGGCGGCGCGCCATGCAGCCAGATACCGCTGCCCGAGCGGCCCATGGCCTTGTCCCAGTCATTGGGGTAGTTCAGGGTCAGAGCACCCTTGCCATAGAACTCGGGCAGGCGCTGGCCGGCAATCTGGCGGCCAATAAAGTAGATGCCTTCGGGGGTGCGCTGGTCGCCCTCCTCGAGCTTGCCCACCCCCAGCTTGCCGACGGAGACATAGAAGCTGTCGACCAGCTGCAGCTGGCCTTGGTCATGGCGCAGCAGGTAGAGGCGCGACTGGCTCGCATCAATGGCGATAACCTGGCGCACCGATGGTGACAGCGACAGAAACTCCGCAGGCACCTGGCCGGCGGCCGGCAGCGATTGGGCGCCCTGCATGCGGCGGCGGATCTCGTCTTGCAGGCCCTGGAGCTGCTCGAGGCTCTGCGCGCCCTGGGCGTTGGCCGCGGGCGTGGGCGGCGCAGCTGCGTCGGCCTG
>NZ_APCR01000598.1:0-2743 GCF_000410635.1 Comamonas sp. B-9 | reverse complement strand
GGCCCGCAGCGACTGCATGGCCTGGGCTTCGAGCGCAGGCAGGTTGGCGGGCACGTTGCGGGCGGCGGCGGCCAGCGCCTTCAATGCTTGGGACAGGGCCATGGCCTGCTGGCGCTCGGCGGCGCTCAGGTAGCCATTGCGCGAGCTCAGCGCCAGGCCGTCGTCGGCGCGCGCGGTGGGGCAGCCGATGATCTCGATGGGCAGTGCAAACTGCGCCACCATGCGGCGGATGACCATCAGCTGCTGGTAGTCCTTCCAGCCAAAAATGGCCGCGCCCCCGCCGGTGCTGGCAAATACGCAGCTGAACAGCTTCATCACGACGGTGCAGACCCCCGTGAAAAAGCCGGGGCGGAACTCGCCCTCCAGAATGTCGGCCAGTGCCGGGTCAGGCTGCACCTTGAACAGCTGGGGCTCGGGGTACAGGTCCTTCTCGCGCGGGGCAAACAGGATGTCGCAGCCGGCCGCCTGCAGCTGGTTGCAGTCGCCCTCCCAGGTGCGGGGATAGCTGTCGAAATCTTCGGTCGGCAGGAACTGCAGGCGGTTGACAAAGATGCTCGCCACCGTCACCGCGCCATGGCGTTTGGCCTCATGCACCAGCGAGATATGGCCTGCATGCAGATTGCCCATGGTGGGCACAAAGGCGGGCCGGCCGCGCTCGGCCAGGGCTTGTCGGAGTTCTGCGATGGTATGGGTGACTTGCATGGTGGGCATGGGCGTTGCCAGCGGTGGTGCAGGGAGCGCCGAGCATAGCAGTACACCCATGGATTTTGTATAGGGCTATTAGAGGGGTCTATGGTTTGCCTGCGGTCGCCGCATGCGCTTGCCCTATAATTTTCCGGTCGCGGCGCGCAAACACTGTTCTTGCAGCGCACGCCTGGGTCAACCGACTCCGTGTCAGGCCAGTCGCATTTGGGCCTCTGCATCCGCTAGGGTACAGAGGCTTTTCCCTTTTTATACCGGCACCGGATCTGCATTTTTGCAACCGGCATGCCTTGATTTTTTCGTCCGATCCCCGCGTCGGACCTGGTCTTTATGTCATCTGCATCCTCCATCTTGGGCATTGATTTCGGCACTTCCAATTCGGCCATGGCGTTCAAGGCCGACCTGGCTGCGCCCGGGCCTTCCACGCTGTTGCAGGCCGAGGGCGCTTCGCAAGCGATGCCGACGGCCGTGTTCTTCAACACCGAGGACCACAGCACCCACTACGGGCGCGATGCCGTCTCGCGCTATCTGGAGGGCACCGAAGGGCGGCTGATGCGCTCGCTCAAAAGCCTGCTGGGCAGCGCGCTGATGCAGGAGAAAACGGTGGTGCACGGCAAGCTGGTGGCCTACCAGGACATCGTGGCGCTGTTTGTGCAGCAGCTGGCGGCCACGGCCGAGCGCCAGATGGGCCATCTGCCCAGCACCGTCGTCATGGGCCGGCCGGTGCATTTTGTCGATGAGGATGCGGGGCGTGACCAGGCGGCGCAAACGGCCCTGCAGCATGCCGCGCAGGCAGCAGGCTTCAAGGATGTGCGCTTTCAGCTGGAGCCCATTGCCGCAGCACTGGACTATGAGCAGCGCATTGCCAACGAGGCGCTGGTGCTGGTGGTCGACATTGGCGGCGGTACCTCGGACTTCACCGTGGTGCGCCTGGGCCCCGAGCGCCGCAACAAGCCCGAGCGCAGCAGCGACATTCTGGCCACCACCGGCGTGCACATTGGCGGCACCGATTTTGACCGGCGCCTGAGCCTGATGGCGGCCATGCCGCTTCTGGGCCTGCAGCATGTGGGGCCCAGCGGGCGCGAGGTGCCCAGCGCGGTCTTCCATGACTTGTCGACCTGGCACCTGATCCAGTGGCTGTACAGCCCGCAGCGCCAGCGCGAGGTGCAGGCGCTGCGCAGCAGCTACAGCGATACGGCTCTGCATGACCGGCTGGGGCGGCTCTTGCAAGAGCACTGGGGCCACCGCCTGGCCAATGCGGTCGAGGAAACCAAGATCGGCCTGTCCAACCACCAACGCGTGCAAAAGCTGGAAGTCGATTGGCTGGAGCCGGGCCTGAGCCCCGAGGTCTGGCCCGACGATCTGCAGCAATGCCTGCAGGCCTTGCTGGCCCAGGTGGCGCAGTGCGCGCTCGATTGCGTGCAGGCCGCCGGCCTGCAGCAAGGGCAGATCGATGCGATCTACCTGACCGGCGGTTCATCGGCCTTGCAGCCGCTGCGCGCAGCGCTGGCGCAGGCTTTTCCGGATACCCCGCAGGTCGAGGGCGATCTGTTTGGCGGTGTGGCGGCGGGCCTGGTGCACGGCCAGGCGCTTTAAACCTCAGCGCAGCAGCGGCGATCAGTCGTCGCCTTGCTCGGCATCGCGCTTCCAGGCCAGTGCCGTGTCATACAGCGCATTGCGCGGCGCGCCCGTGATATCGGCGGCCAGCTTGACGGCGGTCTTGGTCGGCAGCTCGGCCAGCAGCAGCGCCAGCACGCGGTGGGCATCGGCCAGGCCATCGGTTTGCACCGCCTGCGGGTGCAGCAGCAGTGCAAACTCGCCCTTGCTGCGGTGCGGGTCGGCCGCCAGCCAGCCGGGCACATCGGCCGCAGCCATGGTGGCAATGTCTTCAAACTGCTTGGTCAGCTCGCGGCCCAAGGTCACGGGCCGGTCCTGCAGCACGGCCAGCGCCTGGGCCAGGTCGGCAATGCGGTGGGGCGCCTCCAGCAGCACGAGGGTGCGCGGGTCCTGCGCCAGTTGGGCGACGGCCTGCTGGCGCTCC
>NZ_APCR01000599.1:0-1029 GCF_000410635.1 Comamonas sp. B-9 | reverse complement strand
TGCTCGGCCATGGCCACCGAGATGCGCAGCAAGCGCGACGGCGCCTGGCGCGGCGAGAACAGCACGCCAGGCGCCAGCAGCAGGCCATGCTCGCTGGCCTGGCGCGCCAGCAGTTCCGAATCCATACCGCAGTCCACCCAGGCGAAGGTGCCGGCGACCGGCTCATGCACCGCGTGGCAGCCCAGCGCTTCGAGCTGGCGCAGGCAGCGGTGGCGCGCCTTGTCGACCCGCTCGCGCAGCCGGTCCACATGCTTGCGGTAGCTGCCATCGGCCAGGATGCGGTGCACGATCTGCTCGCTGGGCAGGGCGGAGGTCAGGCCCCCCAGCAGCTTCAGATCGGTCAGCTGGTGGATGAACTCGGGGCGGGCGGCCACATAGCCCACGCGCAAGCCGCCCGACAGCGTTTTGGAGTAACCCCCCACCAGCAGCACGCGCTGCAGCCGGTCCATGGCGGCCAGGCGCAAGGGCATATTGCCCAGGTACTCGGAATAGGTGTCGTCCTCGACCAGCAGAAAATCATGCCGCTCGGCAATGCGCAGCACCTCGTGCGCCACGCCAGCCGACAGGCTCAGCCCGGTGGGGTTGTGCACGGCGGTGTTGAGGATAAAGAGCTTGGGCTGGTGCTGCGCGGCCAGTGCCTGCAGCGCCTGCACATCGGGGCCGCCGGGCAGGCGCGGCACCCCCACCACATTCACCCCCATGGTGTTGAGGCGGCCAAAGATCAGGAACCAGCCCGGGTCCTCGACCAGCACGGTGTCGCCGGGCTGCAAAAAGCAGCGCACGATCAGGTCCAGCCCGTGGGTGACGCCGCTCACCGTCATCAACTGGGTCTCGGGGTGGGCGGGTACTTCCTGGGCCTGCAAGGTCGATGCGATCTGGCGGCGCAGCGGCGCCAGGCCCTGGGGCAGGCCATAGCCCAGCAGGCTGCGCTCGGCACGCAGGCCCTGCTTCAGGATGGCGCGCAGCGCGCCGCTGATCAGGCCCTCGTCCATCCAGCTGGCCGGCAGGCAGCCGGCGCTGCCGGTGTGG
>NZ_KE148624.1:1277-2731 GCF_000410635.1 Comamonas sp. B-9 | reverse complement strand
ATCGCGCAGCAGGCTGTCCCACATCAGGCTGCGCACCGTGCGCTCAATGCCGGCGCTGGTCTGCGCGGTCTGGATCAGCACGCGCCATTCCTGGCCCGTCTGGTCATGCAGCACCCGCAGCAGCGCCAGCACCCGCACCGGCTGGGGCTCCACCTCGGCGGCATAGGACACGCGCGTGCCATCCTCTGCGGCGCGAAAAGGGCGGCTGGGGTCAGCCGGGTCGTGCGCGGGCTCGGGGAACTGCGCGGCGCCCAGCAGCAGGCGCTGCTGCGTGCCATCGGGCGTCTGCAGCTGCACGCGCAAAAACTTGCGCCGGCTGCTCAGCACCTCGAACATCGAGATGATGTGCAGCGGCTCGTCCAGGCTCAGTTGGCCTTCAGCATCCCAGCGCAGGTTGTCCGACAGCGCCTGGGCCGGCTCCAGCAGGCTCTGGTCATAGGCGCGCTCCAACTCGCGTGCCAGGCTGACGCTGTCGCGCCAGCTGTCGAGCACCAGCAGGCCCATCAGCACAGGCACCAGCACCCACAGCAGGCGCAGACGCAAGCCTTTGGAAGAGCGCAGACGCCAGCGCATGGTGGTCAGGAGGAGAGCGTATGGCCCGGGCCCTTGGGCGCCAGGGTTTCGAGCATATAGCCCAGGCCGCGCACGGTCACGATGTGCACATCACCGCCAGCCAGCTTGCGCCGCACCCGGTGCAGCACCTGCTCGATGGCATCGGGGCTGACACTGCTGTCCTGCGGGAAGACCTTGGCCGTCAGCTTGGACTTGCCCACCGGCGCGCCGGTGCGCGCCATCAGCGCCTCCAGCGCCGCATGCTCACGCGGGGTCAGCGCCAGCATCTGCTCGGCCAGCCAGAAGGTACGGTGGTTGCTGTCGTAGCGCAGCGAACCGCATTGCTGCATGGCCTGCACCCGGCCCTGGCTGCGCCGGTGCAGCGCCGCCAGGCGCGCCTCCAGCTCGGCCACATCGAAAGGCTTGGTCAGGTAGTCATCGGCACCCCGGTGCAGACCTTCGACGCGGTCCTGTACCGCCCCTTGCGCGGTCAGCACCAGCACCGGCTCACGCTGGCCCTGGCCGCGCATGGCTGACAGCCAGTCAAAGCCATGCTGGTCGGGCAGCTGCAGATCGAGCACCACCACATCAAAGCGGCCATCGGGCAGCAGGCGCGTGGCCATCGCCGCATGCGCGGCATGCACCGCTTCGATGTTCGATTGCTTGAGGGCGCGCACCAGCCAGGCGGCCATCTCCAGCTCGTCTTCAATCAGCAATATGCGCATGCTTGCTCGCCAGAATTCAGGGGGCTCGGAAAACCGCGATCATACGCCGCTGGGCAGCGGTATCCAGCGCCCCTTGATCACTACTCCTGGATGGGCGATGGAATGCCGGGCGTGGGCACCGGTGGTGGTTGCACCGGGGCGGGGTCTTTGACAGGCGGGGCTTCCGGGGGCCGGGGG
>NZ_KE148624.1:0-1267 GCF_000410635.1 Comamonas sp. B-9 | reverse complement strand
CTTTGACAGGCGGGGCTTCCGGGTGCCGGGGGTCAATATGCATCAAGGGCTCCTTGCAGATGGTTCTGCGATTGTGCCCAGGCCTGGCAGGGCGCGCTGTCAGCAAACGCCCTGCCGTCACGCCCCAGTCAACGCGCGAGCACTGGCGCCAGCGCCTTGCCGGTATGCGTGCCCGCCTGCACCAGGTCCTCGGGCGTACCGGTGGCCACCATGCGGCCACCAGCATTGCCGCCCTCGGGGCCCAGGTCGATCACCCAGTCGGCCTCGGCAATCACATCCAGGTCATGCTCGATCACCACCACGCTGTGGCCGGCATCGACCAGGCGGTGCAGCACATGGATCAGCTTGTCCACATCGGCCATGTGCAGGCCCACGGTGGGCTCGTCGAGCACATACAAGGTGTGGGGCGCCTTGTTGCCCCGGCGCGTGATGTCATCGCGCACCTTGGTCAGCTCGGTCACCAGCTTGATGCGCTGCGCCTCGCCACCCGACAAGGTGGGCGACGGCTGGCCCAGGGTCAGATAGCCCAGGCCCACATCCTGCAGCAGCTGCAGCGGATGGGCGATGCTGGGCATGCTGGCAAAGAACAGCACCGCCTCGTCGACCTCCATCTGCAGCACCTCGCCAATGCTTTTGCCGCGCCAGGTGACCGCCAGCGTTTCGGGGCTGAAACGGGCGCCATGGCAGACCTCGCAAGGCACTTTCACATCGGGCAGAAAGCTCATCTCGATGGTGCGCATGCCCTGGCCCTCGCAGGCCGGGCAGCGGCCTTCGCCGGTGTTGAAGGAGAAGCGCCCGGCCGCATAGCCGCGCGCCTTGGCCTCCAGCGTTTCGGCAAACAGCTTGCGGATCGTGTCCCAGAAGCCGATATAGGTCGCCGGGCAGGAGCGCGGCGTCTTGCCAATCGGCGTCTGGTCCACTTCCAGCACCCGGTCGATGCCCTCAAAGCCCTGCAGGCCCTTGCAGCCCAGGAGCGCCGGGGTCTTGCCGGCATCCATGTCGTCACGCCCGGCCTTGGTGGCGCGCTGGCCGACCCAGGCGGCCACATTGGTGAGAAGCACATCGCGCGCCAGCGTGGATTTACCTGAGCCCGACACCCCCGTCACGGCCACCAGGCGCTTGAGCGGTACCCGCACATCCACGTTCTGCAGGTTGTGCAGGTGGGCACCCAGCACCGACAGCCAGTGCAGCGGCGCCATTGCATCGGCACGGGCCGGTGCGGCCAGCGCGGCATTGGCCTGGGCGCTGTCGGCGGCCAGCGCGGCAG
>NZ_KE148623.1:4380-6099 GCF_000410635.1 Comamonas sp. B-9 | reverse complement strand
TGCGGCGCCGGGGCTGCAGCAAGAGTTGGCGCGCCTGCTGGGCCTGGCCGGGTTGGCGGCTATCGACGGCGCGCAGTGCGCCCACCGGCCGGCCCACGGTGTTTTGCAGGCGTTCCCAGGCCTGGGCATGGGCGGGGTCTGCGGCCTGCCAGCGTTCAAAGGCTTGGCGCTCGGCTGGCTGCACGCGGCCGGAGCTGAGGCGGACCATCCAGTCAATCTCCTGCTGGGTGGCCGCATCCAATGGGGGTTGCGAGGCCATCAGCGCAGCTGGGCCCGCATGCAGTGCTGCAATGCCTGGGTCAGGTAGCGCGAGACGGTGCGCACGGACACCTGCAGCCGCGCTGCGATCTCTTCATGTGGCATGTCGTCGAGCTGGCTGTAGACAAAGGCGGTACGCACCGGCAGAGGCAGGCCGTGCAGGATGCGGTCGATCTCGGCAATGGCCTCGATCACCAGCGCCTGGTCCTCCACCGACGGCACGCAGGGCATCGGCAGCGCGGCCATGCTCTCCAGGTACTGGCGCTCCAGCAGCTGGCGGCGCTGGAAGTGGAACAGGATGCGCTTGGCAATCGTCGTGAGAAAGGCCCGTGGCTCCTGGAAGCTGCGCGGATCCAGGCTGGAGTCCACCACCTGCAGGAAAGTCTCTGAGGTGATGTCCTGCGCATCGCTGCGGTTGCGCATGCGGCGGTTCAGCATGCCCAGCAGCCAGGAATGGTGCGAGGTGTAGAGCGTGTGCAGGGCTTGGTCGCGAGAGGGGTCCACCACGGAAAGAGATGTGAATGATAGTTATTATCATTCTAGCCTTGGCGTGATTAGCCCTTGCTGCAGGGCAGCATTCGCGGCGGATCGCCTGCGTCCGTGTTCAGACCCCGGCAGGGAGTTGTTGCAGCGTGTACTTAGACGCCAGCCGCCAGGCTGTAGACCGTCAAGCCGCCATCTTCGCGGTCGCGCATCAGCAGGCCGGCCTGGGCCATTTCCTTGGCCACGCAGTAGATGGTGGCCGCTGGCAGTGGGGCGCCGCTTTGGGCGAGGTGGGAGGAGATATCAGCACATTTGACGCGAGAGCGGCCCAGCTGGACGATGGCCTCCAGCACCCGCAGCCGCGCGGGCGTGGGCCGTATGCGCACTTGGCGGCTGCGCTTGAACCAGTGGGCAGCGGGCAGGGCGGGCGCTGCCTTGCGGGGTGCGTGGTCATCATTCATCTGCGCATCCTGGCATGGGACTATGGAGCCGGTTTGTCGGACTGTGGCAGTTTGTGTCAAGCTGCGTAAAGTTTTGGCGGTGGCCAGGGCAGCCACTTCGGGTTGACAGCGGGGCAGGCATCATGCGGCCAGGCCTGCTGCAGACACGGCTGTGTGTGACAGGACCATGGTGCTGGCTGACAGCGCCAGTGCCGTGCCCCGGCGCGGGGCGTAGGTCAGGATGAGTACCTGCAACCATGCCGCGACGCTGAGCCAGCCCAGCCAGGCAACGGCGCCCACCGCGGGGCCCCAGGTATGCATGCAGCACCGCAGTGCCAGCACCAGCAGCAGGGCCGCACCCAGGCGCAAGCCCCAGCGCAGGCGGCGCCCAGGTTCGCCCCGGCGCAGGATCTGCTCGCAGTGGCGGTCCATGGCCTGGCTCAGCAGTAGCATCGCGGGCAGGCACAGCGCCAGCGGCAAGGCGGCGGTAGTGGTGGGGGTGAGGGCGTTCATAACCAGCACTCCAGCAGTGCGCGCA
>NZ_KE148623.1:3741-4306 GCF_000410635.1 Comamonas sp. B-9 | reverse complement strand
CCCAGAGCAGCAGCGCTGTGTACAGCACAAAACCCAGCAGCGTGCTGAGCAGCACCGCATGCGCCGGTGAGAAGAGGCCCGCCAGCACCAGTGCCTGCGCCATCACCGCGCAGCCCAGCCCGGTGAGCAGGTAGCCGGCCACGGCTGCCAGGCAGACGCGCAAGCCCACCAGCATGGCATGGCGCCAGGGTTGCGCGGCAGTTGCTGCTTTGGCGGGGGCGTTCATGCGCGCGCTCCATGGCGGCGCCCGGGCTGGGCGGCGCGGGTTGGGGTAGAGGTTGGTGTCGAGAGTCGGTGGCGCCAGGCGGCCCAGGCGGCGAGCAAGCCCAGCGCGATGCTGGTCAGCTCCACCCCGGCGCGCACTCCATCGCCCTGGGCCAGGTAGAGCAGCAAATGCTGGCCGGTGGTGGCGGCGTTGAGCAGCGGCAGGGCCAGGCACAGCAAAGCCAGGGCGCAGAGCTGCTCCTGCCAGGCCCGGCGCACGGGACGCAGCAGCGCATGCAAGAGGCAGAGGGCCCACAGCACAAAGAACAGCCGTATCTCGGCACTGGCCCGGGCCTCCATG
>NZ_KE148623.1:3183-3731 GCF_000410635.1 Comamonas sp. B-9 | reverse complement strand
GGCAGCAGGCGGTTGCCGTAGAGGTAGCCGATGGAGGCCAGCGAGGTGCCGGCCAGCGCTGCGATGTTCAGCGCATCGATGCAGCGGTAGGCGGCTGACGTGGCCCGGCCCCAGCCATGGTCGCTGCGCGTTCGGCGCTTGCTGGCAAACAGCAGCAGGCCGGTGGCCACCATGGCCGTGCCGGCCAGCCCGCAGACAAAGTAAAGCCATTTCATGGTCCAGCCGCCAAAGCGGGCCATGTGCAGCGACTCGATGACCGGGTGCACATCGCGCGCGCTGGCGGCTGGCTCGGACCGGGGCGGTGCCTGCAGTACCTCACCGGTGTCGGCGGCGATGTGGACCTGCTCGGCGACGTTGTGCATGCGCCTGGAATAGGCGCTGTCGGCCTGCTGCGCCGTAAAGCGGTGGCTGGCGGGGCCCTGCGGCGGGCGCTGCAGCGCGATGGATGCCACCGGCTGGCGCAGCAGCGACTGCGCCAGTTGCAGCTGCTGGGCCAACTGCGGGCCGGCTGGCGGCAGACCGGGCCGGGCTGCCTCTGTGCCCGCGTT
>NZ_KE148623.1:0-2888 GCF_000410635.1 Comamonas sp. B-9 | reverse complement strand
CAAAAGCCCGCCAGGCCGCCTTGCAGCGAGTAGTGGAAGGACATGAAGTGCCGGCCGCCCTCGGTCTGGCGGATGGGGGGCAGCGCCTGGGGGGCACCGCTGGCCGGGTCGAGTGCCGCTTGCAGCACGCCGTCCGGGCCGCGCGCAGACAGCTGCACGGCCTCGCCCGCGCGGGCGGGCAGATCGATCTGCCACTGGCTGGCTTGCGCTGCCCTCTGCTGCAGATAGTCCTCAGCCCAGTGCAAGGCCTGCAGCCGGTCCTGCAAGCCCAGCGCGGCGCCGGGTGGCCCGCTGGCAGGCGCCGCCTGCATCCAGCGCGTGATGGGTTCGCGGAACACGCTCAGGGTGCCGGTCACAAAGATGGCGCAGAGCAGCCAGCCGCAGACCAGGCCGCCCCAGGTGTGCAGCCAGGACATGGTCTGGCGCCACCCTGGCTGGCGGGCCGCACCGGGGACGGTACGGGGCATTTAGAAGCTGCCGCGCAAGCTCAGCTTGACGCTGCGGGGCTCGCCATACCAGTTGCCACTGCCCGAGCTGCCCACGGTCTTGTAGTAGGTCTTGTCAAACAGGTTGTTCAGGTTGAGCGTGGCCGACCAGTGGCGGTCGATGCGGTACTGCAGGCTGGCGTTCCAGACCGCGTAGCCCGCCTGGGTGAACTTGTAGGGGACGCCCTCGCCATCGAACTTGCCGGTGGCCGGGTTGTAGGGGTAGGCGGTGCCACTGGCATAGGTGGTGCTTTGCACGGTCACGCCGCTGCCCACTGTCCAAGGCGAGAAGTCGCCGGGCAGCTGGTAGCTGCTCCAGAGCTTGAGCAGGTGCTTGGGGGTGATGGTGCTGTAGACCAGCTGCGCGGCATCGCTCTTGTTGCGGTTGTGGTTGTAGGTATAGCCGGCAAACAGCTGCCAGCCGCGCGCCAGCTGGCCCGAGATCTCCATGTCCACCCCTTGGCTCACGATCTTGCCCTGGGCGATGTAGCAGCAGCTCAGGCCCAGGTCGCCCACATCGGTGTCGGGGTAGCGCGGGTCGCGTGCGGCCTCACCGGTGCGCTCGATGCGGTAGAGCGCAAAGGCGGTGTTGAGCTTGCCGCCGGCCAGCTCGCCTTTGACACCCAGCTCGACATTGCGCCCCTTGATGGGATCGAGCGGCGTGCCGGGCAGCGGGCCTTGCAGGCTGCTGGCCTGGGATTTGTGGATCTCGGAGACGCTGCCATATGCCGTCCAGCGGTTGTCCAGGTCATAGACCAGGCCGGCATAGGGCGTGAGGATGCCGCTCTCCTGGTAGTAGCTTTTGCCGCTGGAGCGCAGTGAACCATCGGCGTTGTAGTTGAAGTAGGGCGTGACGTTGGAGTAGCTGGCATAGCGCCCGCCCACGATGGCGGTGAGCTTGTCGCTCAGGCTCAGGTTGACGCGGCCATACAGGCCTTTTTGGGTGGCGCCATAGCCGGGGTAGCTGCGGGTCTTGCGCGCGCTGACCGCATGCGGAATCTTGTCGGGGTCGAAGCCGTAGACATTGGTGAGCGACTCGTCCGTCTCCATCTCGGAGTAGTAGGTGTCCTGGTCATCGCGGATCTTGGCCCAGTCGGCGCCCAGCAGCAGCTGGTGGCTGCGGCCCAGCAGCGAGAAGGGGCCGCTGATATTCAGGTCGAGGCTTTTCTTGTCCGAGCGGAAGTCGTTGGAGAAGCCGGTCCAGCTCGCGCCCAGGCCGGTGGCGGGGTCCACGGCACCACTCAGACTGGCCAGGCGGCTGTCGCTGTCCACCTTCTGGTAATTGAGCTGGGCCTTGGCCTTCCAGCCGCCGGCCAGTTGCTGGTCGAGCTGGGCAAACAGCTCCTTGGCGCTTTTGTCGTAGTGGCTCCAACCGGCCATCAGCGCAGTGTTGCGCGGCAGGTGCAGATCGTCGCCATTGGGGGCGCGCGGAATGCCTTCGCGCCAGGGCGTGGCACTGAGCTTGTCGTAGCTGGCACCCAAGCTGAGCTTGGTGTCGCGGCTGAGATCGGCTTCGACAATGCCGTAGAGCAGGCTGTTCTTGGAGTCGGCACTGCGGTAGAAGAAATCCTTGTCGGTGTGGGCCAGCACCGCACGGCCGCGCACGCTGCCATCGCTGTTCAAGGGGCCGGCCACATCCAGCTCCAGCTGTTTGCGGCTCCAGCTGCCCAGGCTGGCCGAGGCCTGGATCTGGCGCTGCGCCGTGGGGCGCTTGCGCACCAGGTTGATGGCGCCACCGGGCTCGCCATTGCCGCTGAACAGGCCGTTGGCGCCGCGCACGATCTGCACGCTGTCGTACATCGCCAGGTTGGGGTCAAACAGCTGCTGGCTGAAGGCATCGACGCTGGCGCCATCGATCTGCACATTGCCAATCTCAAAGCCACGCGAGAGAAAGCGCGTGGCCTGACCGCCCAGACCACCTGCACCGGCGTAGTCCACCGTCACACCGGTCGCCTGCTGCATCACCTCGCCCACGGTGCTCAGCGCCTGGTCCTCGATCAGCTGGTGGGTCATCACGGTGATGGACTGCGGTGTCTCGCGCACATCCTGGCCCTTGCCCAGCGACACGCGCCCGCTGGTGTAGGAGCCGCTGCCTTCGGTGGCCTCGGTGCGCTCGGCCTGGGCGGTGACTAGCACTTCCGGCAAGGTCTGGCTGGCCATAGTGCGCCGCTGCACGCTGATGGCTGCGCCGCTGGCCATGGCCTCCAGATCGCTGCCAGCCAGCACCTGGCTCAGCGCCGCCTGCAGGCTGAGGCTGCCTTGCAGCGCCGGTGCCTGGCGCCCTTGCACCAGGGCGGCATCCACCGAGATGGCCACGCCCCAGGCGCGCGCCAATGCGTTGAGCGCCTGGCCCAGCGGCTGTGCCGGCAGGTTCAGGCTCTGGGTGGCTGCCATGGCCGTCTG
>NZ_APCR01000607.1:0-1980 GCF_000410635.1 Comamonas sp. B-9 | reverse complement strand
TGCGGCTGCGGCCGCCGGCGCCGGCCTGCAGGTGCTGACCCCCGAGCAGGCCGCGCAGGCGCTGGGCGTGACGGTGCAGGATGTCGTGACCGAACTGGAATCGGGCGCGCTCAAGGGCCGCAAGATTGGCAGCGCCTGGCGCATCTCGCAGGAATCGCTGAACGAGTTCCTGCGCGGATAAATCTGCGCTGATCGCGCCATGCACCGCTGCCTTGGCCGGTGCATGCGCGTTGGTGTGACCCCGTTTTGAGAGCCTGTGGCGCAGACCTGCTGTGCGCCAACGCTGAGTTTGACCGTGAATTCACCCACTCCCGCCACTGACCCCTTTGCGCCGCCACCGACCTCGATGGTGGCCAAGCATGTCTGCCCCGAATGCGGTGGCAATCTGGAATGGAATGCCAAGGCGCAGTCGCTCAAGTGCCCCTACTGCGGCACGGTGGTGCCCTGGACCGAGGAGCAGCAGCAACAGCTGGGGGGTGAGATCGTCGAGCAGGACCTGGCCGCCGCGCTGGCCAACCCCGCCAGCGGACGCGGCTGGGGCGAGGCACGGCGCGAGTACCAGTGCCAGAACTGCCGCGCGATTTCGGTGTTTGTCGATGGGCGGGTGGCGTCGCGCTGCGATTTCTGCGGCTCACCCGCGATCCAAGCACATGAAGAACGTAACGACGCGATCACGCCGCAAAGCCTGCTGCCGTTCAAGGTGAGCGACGGCCAGGTGCGCGACTTGATCCGCAAATGGTATGGCAGCCGCTGGTTTGCGCCCAACAAGTTCAAGAACGCGGCGCTGACCGATACCCTCAAAGGCATCTACCTGCCGTACTGGACCTTTGACGCCCATGTGCAGGCCCAGTGGCGGGCGGACGCCGGCTTTTACTACTACACCACCGAGCAGTACCGCGATGCCAATGGCAATATCAGCACGCGCCAGGTACGCCATGTGCGCTGGGAGCCGGCCTCGGGCAGCCTGCAGCATTTCTTTGACGATGAACTGGTCGCTGGCACGGTTGGGGTGCACCAGGGGCTGCTGCAGAAGGTCGAGCCTTTCCCGACCCGGACGGACCTGAAACCCTATTCGCCCGAGTTTGTGCGCGGCTGGACCGTGGAGCGCTACCAGGTCGACCTGAACCGGGCCGCCACGATCAACGAAGGGGATATGGACCAGCAGGTGCAGGCGCTGTGTGCGCGCCAGATTCCGGGCGACACTTACCGCAACCTGCAGGTGCAGCGCCAGTACCAGGGCCGCAGCTTCAAGCATGTGCTGGTGCCCGTATGGCTGGTGGGCTATACCTATGGCAGCAAGAGCTACCAGATTCTTGCCAATGGCTACACCGGCCAGTTGGCCGGTGAGCAACCCTATAGCTGGGTAAAAATTCTGTTCACCGCACTGGCGATACTCTTGGTACTGGTGCTACTGATGGCAGCCAGCCGTTAAGAGGGCAGGATGCAGGGGGGGGACACCCCCCCTTGGTGTTCAGCGCTTAGCGACGGCGGCGGTTGCCATCCATGTTGTCGCCGACCTGGTTGCCAAAATAGGCACCGGCTGCTGCACCACCAATGGTGCCCAGGGTCGAGCCGAACACGGCATCACCCAGCACACCACCGGCCACGGCGCCCACGCCGGTACCGATCTGGGCATTGGTGGGGTTGCTGGAGCAAGCGGTCAGGCCACTCAGCGCCAGCACGATGGAAGCGGTGGTGATTGCAAGTCGTTTCATTAGGGTTCTCCTCTTGGTCGCATCGGCTGTCAGTCGGAAGAGTGCTGCAAACCGGATTGCCATGGTTGAAGTGTGGCGCAGCGCACGCGCTTGCCGCATCGGCCAAGGCTAAGTTTGGGTGTGGGACAGCGCTTACTGGGCCGGGGCAGCCTGCACCAGCGCCAGCAGGCGGCGCAGCGCATGCTGGGCCTGGCGCACTGCGTGGCGGTCGCCGTCAAAGCGCTGCACTTCGCTGTGCAGCTGCCCGGCCACCTGCCAGCCAAAC
>NZ_APCR01000606.1:0-18504 GCF_000410635.1 Comamonas sp. B-9 | reverse complement strand
GGGCAGCTGCTGGGCGTCGAGCTGCCAGCGCTGCTGCGCGCCAGGGGCCAGCTGGCCTTGCACCGTTTGCCCGATGTGCAGCAGCTGCGCAGGCGCTGGGTGCTCGGGTGCGCTGGCGCAGCCGCCCAGCACGGTCAGCCCCAGCGCTGCACTGGCAGCGAGCCCGCGCAGACGCGATGGTGGTAGGACAAAGGCGCTGGGCGCTGGGGGGACATGGCGATCATGGATACTCATGGACAAACAACGGCAAACAGGCTGGCGCCCCTTGCTGAGCATGGGGCCGCTGGCCAGGTAGGAGGGGATAGAGGCGAAGAAAAACCCATTTCTGAATTTAGAAATGGGAATTATTCGCAATTGATACTAGCACAGCGCTTGCGCTGCCAAACCCTCCACACTGCTTGACGCGCTATGCCCCAGCAACGATACCCATGGACCCAAGCCCTGGCTGCTGCCTGTTTGCTGTGCAGCCTGACAGCCAGCGCGCAGACCGGCAGCAGCGACACCAGCACCACCGAGCGCGAGATTCATGCGCTGTTCAAGGCTTTGCAGCAGTCGGGCTGTGAATTTGCCCGCAATGGCCAGTGGTACAGCGCCAGCGAAGCCAGCGCGCATTTGCAGCGCAAGTACAGCTACCTGCAAAAAAGAGCATTGGCGCCCACGGCCGAGGACTTTATTGCGCGTGCGGCCAGCCAAAGCAGCATGTCGGGCAAGCCCTATCTGGTGCGTTGCCCCGGCCAGCCTGAAACGCACAGCCAGCGCTGGTTTGAGGACCAGCTGGCCAAAACACGCGCAGCCCGGTAGCGGCCTTGCACCGCTACCGGTTGCTTTGCTGCTTTATGCGAACAGCTTGGCCAGTGCGTCGCCCGGATCATCGGCGCGCATAAAGGCCTCGCCCACCAGGAAAGCGTGGATGCCGGCATCGCGCAGGGTCTTGACATCGTCCGGGCTGGCAATGCCCGACTCGGTCACCAGCAGGCGGTCGGCAGGCACCTGCTTTTGCAGATCCAGGGTGGTCTGGATGCTGACTTCAAAGCTGCGCAGGTTGCGGTTGTTGATACCGATCAGCGGCGTCTTGAGCTTGAGCGCACGTGCCAGCTCGGCGCCGTCATGCACTTCAACCAGCACGGCCATGTCCAGGCTGCGTGCGATCTGCTCCATCTCGGCCATCTGGGCGTCGTCCAGGCAGGCGGCGATCAGCAGCACACAGTCGGCGCCCATCGCCCGCGATTCATAGATCTGGTAGGGATCGACCATGAAGTCTTTGCGCAGCACCGGCAGCAAGGTGCTGGCACGCGCCTGCTTCAGAAAATCAGGCTCGCCCTGGAAGAACTGGCGGTCCGTCAGCACCGACAGGCAGGCGGCGCTGGTCTTGCCATCGCCCACCATATAGCTCTGGGCAATGTCGGCCGGGTCAAAGTCGGCACGGATCACGCCCTTGCTGGGGCTGGCCTTTTTCACCTCGGCGATCACGGCGGCCTGGCCTTGCGCGATCTTGGCGCGCAGCGCGCCGACAAAGTCACGGGTCAGCACACGGCTTTCGGCGTCGCGGCGCATGGCCTCGAAGGGGATGCGCTTCTTGGCGTCGGCCACTTCGATAAGCTTGGCGTCGCAGATGGTTTTGAGAATATCGGACATAGTTTTCCTTGGGTAGGGTGGCCCGCTCAGGCGGCCAGTTGGCGCGTCAGCGCCACCAGGTCCTGCAGTTTTTGCAGCGCCGCACCGCTGTCAATGGCGGCGCGGGCGCGCTGCAGGCCATCTTCGATCGAACTGGCCACATTGGCCGCATAGAGTGCCGCGCCGGCGTTGAGGCAGACGATATCGCGGGCGGGGCCTTGCTCGCCTTGCAAAATACCCATCAGCATGGCCTTGGACTGCTCGGCATTGTCCACGCGGAAGGCGCGGGTGCCCACCATCTGGATACCAAAGTCTTCCGGATGGATCGCGTATTCGCGCACCACGCCGTCCTTGAGCTCACCCACCAGCGTGCTGGCACCCAGGCTGATTTCGTCGAGGCCGTCGCGGCCATAGACCACCAGCGCATGCTCGGCGCCCAGGCGCTGCAGCGCACGCACCTGGATACCGACGAGGTCCTCGTGGAAGACGCCCATCAGGATATTGGGTGCGCCGGCCGGGTTGGTGAGCGGGCCCAGGATATTGAAGATGGTGCGCACCCCCAGCTCCTTGCGCACGGGGGCCACGTTCTTCATCGCCGGGTGGTGGTTGGGCGCAAACATGAAGCCGATGCCCACCTCGGCAATGCTCTGGGCGATCTGCTCGGGGCTCAGCTGGATATTGACGCCCAGCGCTTCCATCGCATCGGCACTGCCCGATTTGCTCGAGACACTGCGCCCGCCATGCTTGCTGACCTTGCCGCCAGCCGCGGCAATCACAAACACCGAGCAGGTCGAGATGTTGAAGGTATTGGCGCCATCGCCACCGGTGCCAACGATGTCGACCAGGTGCTGGCGATCAGCGACATGGACCTTGTTGGAGAACTCGCGCATCACCTGGGCGGCGGCGCTGATCTCGCCAATGGTTTCCTTCTTGACGCGCAGGCCCGTCAGGATGGCGGCGGTCATCACCGGGGAGAGTTCGCCCTGCATGATGATGCGCATCAGGTGCAGCATCTCGTCGTGGAAGATTTCGCGGTGCTCGATGGTGCGCTGCAGCGCTTCTTGGGGAGTAATCGACATGGGGTTCTCACTGTATCTGGGGGGAGGTCAGGCACTGGGCTTGTCGCTCAGCGCCAGCTTGAGGCCAAAGCCAATGAACATGGCGCCGGCCGCGCGGTCGAGCCAGTGCAGCCGTTGGCGCAGCCAGCCCGCGCGCCGCGCCATGCCAGCGCCCATCCCCACCCAAAGCACATTGACGGGTATGGCGTTGAGGTTGAAGAGCAGCCCCAACGCGGCAAAGGCCAGGCTCTTGTGGGCATAGTCAGCGGCGATGAACTGCGGAATAAAGGCCAGAAAGAAGATCGCGACCTTGGGGTTGAGCACATTGGTCCAGAAGCCGCCCCAGAAGATGCGCGCCAGGCTGATGCCTGTCTCGGCCAATTCCGGAGCATTATCGGCAGGTGCCACCAGCTTGCTATTGTTTTTGCTGCGCAGCATCTGCCCGCCCATCCACAGCAGATAGGCCGCGCCCAGCCACTTGAGCACGCTAAAAGCGGTGGCCGAGGCAGCCAGCAGCGCGCCCACACCCAGCGCAGCGGCCGTCACATGCACCATGCAGCCGGCGGTGATGCCGGCGCTGGCCACCAGGCCGGCACGCCAGCCCTGGCGCGCCGCATGGCTGAGCATGTAGAACACGTCCGGGCCCGGGGTGAGGTTGAGCAGCCAGCCAGCAGCCATGAACATCAGCAACTGGTGCAGCTCGATCATCAGCGCTGCTCCAGAAAGTTCTTCAGCATCGCATGGCCATGCTCGGTGAGGATGCTCTCGGGGTGGAACTGCACGCCCTGGATCGGCAGGCTCTTGTGGCGCACGCCCTGGATTTCGCCATCTTCACTGGTGGCAGTCACCTCCAGGCAATCGGGGCAGCTGCTGCGCTCGATCACCAGCGAGTGGTAACGGTTGACGGTGAATTGTTCAGGCAAATCGGCAAACACGCCGGCTTGCGTGGTCGTGATCACGCTGGTCTTGCCATGCATTTGCTGCACAGCCCGCACCACCTTGCCGCCAAAGGCCGCGCCAATCGCCTGGTGGCCCAGGCACACGCCCAAAATCGGCAGCTTGCCGGCAAAGTGCTGGATCGCCGCGATGGAGATACCGGCTTCAGCCGGCGAGCAGGGCCCGGGCGAGATGACCAGCCAATCGGGCTGGTGGGCAGCGATGGCCTCGAGCGAGGTCTCGTCATTGCGCACCACGACGACCTCGACCCCCAGCTCCCCGAAGTACTGCACGATGTTGTAGGTGAAGCTGTCGTAGTTATCGACCATCAACAGTTTTTTCATCGTCACTCCCGGGGTGTGCCGCCCGCCTGCAGGCGGGCCAGTTCGCGGTGCTCGTAGGCGATATAGGCCTCCATCATCGCGCGGTAGATGGCCTCAATCACATCGGGCTGGCCGCCTTCGAGCGCCGCGCGTTCACGCACGCGGGCAACGATGGTTTCGATGCGCTCTTCGTCGCGCACCAGCTCGGGGTTGTTCTTGACCTTGGCGGCCTGGGTCATGTAGCCGCCGCGCTCCACCAGCAAAGGCACCAGGATGTCGTCGAGCGCATTCACATTGCGGCGCACATCGGCCATGGTGTTGCAGTCTTCTACTTTGTCGATAGCGCGGGTCATTCCAGTCCTTCCTCAACGAGTTCAGCGGCACGCAACAGTGCGCGCGCCTTGTGTTCAGTCTCTTTCCACTCCAGCTCGGGCACCGAGTCTGCGACCACGCCGGCCGCAGCCTGCACATAGAGCATGCCGTCCTTGATGACGCCGGTGCGGATCGCAATGGCCAGGTCCATGTCGCCGGCAAAGCTCAGGTAACCGCAGGCGCCGCCGTAAATGCCGCGCTTGACCGGTTCAAGCTGGTCGATCACCTCCATCGCATGCACCTTGGGTGCGCCCGACAGGGTGCCGGCCGGGAAGGTGGCCTTGAGCACATCCATGCTGGTAATGCCGTCTTTCAAAATGCCTTCGACATTGCTGACGATGTGCATCACATGGCTGTAGCGTTCGACCGCAAAGGCCTCGGTCACCTTGACCGAGCCAGTCTTGGCAATGCGGCCGATGTCGTTGCGCGCCAGGTCGATCAGCATCACATGCTCGGCGCGCTCCTTGGGGTCGTTCACCAGCTCCTGCTCGGTGGCCTTGTCTTTCTCTGGCGTGGCCGCGCGCGGCCGGGTGCCGGCCAGCGGGCGGATGGTGATCTTCTGCCCTTCTTCGACCTGCTCCTGGCGCACCAGAATCTCGGGGCTGGCCCCCACCACCTGGAAATCGCCAAAGTGGTAGTAGTACATATAGGGGCTGGGGTTGAGCGAGCGCAGCGCGCGGTACAGCGACAGCGGGTTCTCCGTGTAGCGCTTCTGGATGCGCTGGCCCACCTGCACCTGCATGAAGTCGCCCGCGGCAATCATCTCCTTGGCGTCGAGCACGGCCTGGAGGTAATCGGCTTTCGCAAAGCTACGCTCGGAAGGGTAGCTGTCACCGGCCTTGATCTGCGGCACGCTGACCGAGTAGCGCAGCTGCTCCTTGAGCTGGCGCACGCGCTTCTTGGCCTTTGAATAGGCCTCGGCCTCGGCCGGGTTGGCGTAGACGATCAGGTAGAGCTTGCCCGAGAGGTTGTCGATGACGGCGACTTCTTCGCACTGCAGCAGCAGGATGTCGGGCGTGCCCAGGCTGTCGGGCGGGCAGCTGTTCTCGAGCTTTTTCTCGATGTAGCGCACCGCGTCATAGCCAAAATAGCCGGCCAGACCGCCGCAAAAGCGCGGCAGGCCGGGCGACAGCGCGACCTTGAAGCGCTTTTGGTAATCGGCAATGAAATCCAGCGGATTGCCCGCATGGGTCTCGACCACCTGGCCATCGGTGACGACCTCGGTGCGGGCCTCGGCGCCAAAGCCGCTGGCGCGCAGCAGGCTGCGGGCGGGCAGACCAATAAAACTGTAACGGCCAAAACGCTCGCCGCCGACGACGGATTCGAGCAAAAAGCTGTGCTTGCCATCGTCATGCGTGTGGCATAGCTTGAGGTACAGGGACAGAGGGGTTTCCAGATCCGCAAACGCTTCTGCGACGAGAGGAATGCGGTTGTAGCCTTGGTTGGCCAGACTTTTGAATTCGAGTTCGGTGATCACGAAGAACCATCCCCAGCTTGAGCAGCGCACGCTGGATGTGTGCGTATCGTGCGCTGCAGTTCATCTTTGGTGGACTGGTCTTGCAACCAGCCCTCGGGCGCACGCTGGGGCGTGTTACCCAGCGGCAGTCAAACAGTCATAGATACAGGCTTACGCCAGGGCCAAGCTCCCCGGTCGGAACGACCTGTAATGACTGCGTGATGGATGAACATGGCGCCTAGTGTAGCAAACGAATCTGCAAACGACGGTGTAAAAACCAGAAAACCGGGGATTAACCAGAAAACGGGGGATTTCAGCGCGGCAAGCCGGCAGTTGCCCCCCCGCTGGCCTGCAGACTGCCCCGCTGCAGCCGCTGGTGCTGGCAGCGCATAGGCTGCAAGGCGCCCACCAAGCGATCGACGACCTGCTGCGCCTTGGCCGAGTTGTCGCCCGAGAAATTGCAGACATAGACATCGAGCGTGACATGGCCCAGCTCCGGCCAGGTGTGGATCGCCACATGCGACTCGGCCAGCAGCACCACGCCAGTGACGCCGCCGGGCTGGCCGTTGTGGCTGGGAAACGGCACCCAGCTGTCATGCATGCGCGTCAGCCCCGCATCGGCCACCGCCTGGTTGCACAGCGCAGCGAGCGCCTGCGCATCGACCAGCCAGGCCGCAGGGCACTGGCAGTCATACAGGTCGGCGGTCAGATGCAGTCCGTCCACGTCTTGCTCTTCTCAGTACCGGTCTGGGCGGCGGGGCCGCCTTAGGCCTGCAGCTCGCTGAGCGCATCGACATAGCCGGTCGCCGCCACCTGGCGGATCGGCTGGCCATGGTTGTAGCCATAGCTCACCAGCACCACCGGGCAGCCCGCGTTGTGCGCCGCCTCGGCATCGTTGCTGCTGTCGCCCACCATCAAGGTCTGGGCCGGCTTGCTGCCCAGCGCCTCGCAGGTCTTGAGCAGCGGCAGCGGATCGGGCTTCTTGCGCTCAAAGGAATCGCCGCCAAACACATGGTCAAAATAGTCGCGCAGGCCCTTGGCGCGCAGCAGCGGCTCGGCAAAGGACAGCGGCTTGTTGGTCAGGCAGGCCATCTTCAACCCCTTGGCGCGCCATTGCGCCAGCCCCTTCTCCACCCCGTCATACACGCGGGAGAAGCGGCCATTGATGGCCAGGTAGTGGTGCTGGTAGCGCTCCCAGGCCTGGGCATAGCGGTTGTCGATCTCGGTGGCCGGCACCCGCTGGCCGATCGGTTGGTGCACCTGGGCCAGCACATGGGTCAGCACCGCCCGCAGCAAGTGCTCCGAGCCCTTGCCTACCATGGGCTCGATGGTCCGCACATCAATCGCCGGCAGCTGCAGATCGGCCAGCATGCGGTTGAGCGCCTCGGCAAAGTCCCCCATGGTGTCGACCATGGTGCCGTCGAGGTCGACGATGACGGCTTCGCAGCGCTGCAGGGTTTTGTTCACATCAGTCATTACAGATTCATTCAACGTTGAGCAGGCTCTTGTCCTCTGGCTTGCGTTGGGCCCACCAAACCTCGCACATAGCGGACTCCAAACTTACCACTTATCTGCCCAAATCATCCGCTCGCCAGAATACACCCCTTAAGCGAGCCTCGCTCCCTAGAATTGCTTCCAAAGCTATATACCTAATGGAAGGCTCCTAGGGCTCACCCAAGGACAGCTTGGTTCTCAGTCAAGCAGCGGATCCGCATTCGGTTCGCCCCCTGACCGAACACCCGTTAAAACAGGTTATTCCAGCGACACGCAATAAGTAATAGACAAGGCTTTCATGCACCTGCCCCAACGAAATCGCGGCTTTACGCTTATCGAGTTGATGATTGTGGTGGCAATCATCGGAATTCTGGCCGCCATTGCCTACCCCAGCTACAGAGACTACGTATTACGCAGCAAGATTGCGGAAGCGGTGGCAGCCATGGAAACCATGCGCACCGACATGGAGCGCTTCTACCAAGACCGCCGTACTTATGACGGCGACGCCGCGCCCTGTGCTGGCACGCGCTCTGTCGATGCTTTCGATATCACTTGCACGGGCACCAGAGACAGCAATGAATTCACCATTGCTGCCAGTGGCAAAAACATAGCGAACGGCTTCACCTACACCATCAACCAGCTCAATGAGCGCAAAACAACGGCTGTCCCCGACAACTCAGGCTATAACACCTGCTCGGCAGCAAACGGCTGGATGATCCGCAAGGGGCAGGCATGTCCCAGCTAACTGTTCAGCAACGTCGCTCACACCAGGGCTTTACCTTAGTCGAGTTGTTGGTGACGATGTCCGTGCTCGCCGTGATGTCTGCGATTGCACTACCGTCCTTTCAGCAATTCATGGCTGAAAATCGCGCTCAAGGCAAGGCGGTGGAGCTGGCCGCTGCTCTGAAAACCGCACAAACGGAAGCGCTGCGGCGCAATCGGGAAGTCGTTTTTACGCTGACATCCAGCGTCGATCCCTCCAGCACTCTCGTGGGCAACACCGCAGGCAAGAGCTGGGCCAGCGTGACTTTGCCCTTGGCAAGCAGCTCCGACGCCTCCACCCCGACCGTCATCAATGTCGGTGGATTCACAGAAAACGCAGCAGATGTTGCCCTCAAAGCAAGCTCCGCCAGCATTTGCTTTTTGCCAGATGGAACCATCAAGGCGAATACTGCTACAGGGATTACCACGGGCAACTGCACCGTCAATACCAGCACGGGTGCCAATGTCCGCGTCTATGCATCCAAGGGCGATAAAGTCTGGCAAGTCATCGTGTCACCCATGGGCCGTGTGTCTACTTGCTTAGGCATAGAAGACGGCAGCGGCACCTTCACCTGCTCTTAAAGACAGCGCACCATGAATCCAAATAATATGCCCTCCGAACGAGGCTTCGCACTGATCGAAGTGCTCGTATCTCTTGTAATTTTCTCATTGGGTGTGGTGGGCCTGATGGGTATGCAAACACGGGCTCTGCAAGCGAGCACGGACGCCCAGGATCGCAGCATGGCTGCCATGCTCGCCAATAGTGTTACCAGTGAAATGTGGGCCATCAAAAGTACATCGCTGGGCAACTCTGCCGTAGAGGCATGGAAAGAACAAGTGAGTGGTGCCCTACCGAGAGGAAAGGGCGAGATTACCGAAAACATCAGCGGTACCGATGCCACGATTTCAGTGAAATGGCTCTCCAATACCCGCAAGGCGAAAAACACATCGGACTCCACCGATGGAGAAGATATGAACCAGTTCATTACCAAGGTGGTGATTCCGAAATGAACCGCTCACAACGCATGTCCCAGCGAGGGATGACGCTGATTGAATTGATGGTGGCACTGACCGTCGGGCTTTTTCTAAGCCTTGCAGTGACATCCATCATCGTTGTCACGCTGCGCCAACAAAAGGTCACCGCTGCCGTGAACGAACGCGACCAAGGCTCCAACTTGGCTATCATCCAGCTGGACAAGGTCATACGCAGCGCGGGATCGGGATTTTCCAATGCCTGGGGCTTGGGGTTTTTCGGCTGTGGACTACGAGTCACCAAATCATCCACCGCGTTGGTGCCATCCACTCCGGCGGCCCCTTTCAACAATGTCGTCAATCTGAAAGCCCCGGTGGTTGCACCCTTGATCATTGAAAAAGGGGTTGGAGGAAATGACTCCGATGTGCTTTTCGTGATGGGCGGCAACGGGGCTATGGCCGACGTGCCGCGCTTTGTCACCAATTTGACCAGCACCAGCCTGAGCTTCGACACCGCCATTGGTTACAAAACCAATGACCTGTTGCTGGTGGCAGCCGATGGTTTGCATGACTGCTATGTCTCCCAGATCAGTGCCACGACATCTGCCGGCTCCACCACGCCGCCCCCCGTCATTGATACGGTGACATTGGGCGGCGCCTACTACACCGCCGGGCAAGCAGGTGCCACCAGCACGCTGGCCCAGATTGTGAGCTCCAACGGTGCTTATGCCACCGCAATTGGAAACACTACGGCCGCCTATCCATCCATGATGCTGCTGGGCACAGGAACCGATGGGTCACTGTACGAATACGACCTGATGCGCACGCGCGCTACCGCCCCGCAGCCCATTGGCGAAGACGTCTCCCATCTCTTTGCGCTATATGGTGTCGATACAGATTCGGATGGAAAAGTCGACAGCTGGGTGGACCCTGGCAGCGACGAATGGAAGGCATCTGTCGTCATGGCCTCCAAGCAAAAAATTCGCGAGATTCTTGCCATCCGGCTTGCAGTGGTGACCTTTACCCGAGGCGTCAAGCAATCCAACATCAGCCCCGAAAAGCTCTACGCCTTTGCCAGTCTGGGGGACTCTTTAAAAAGAGAAGTCACATTGACTGACGCACAACGCATGCTGCGATACCGGGTGACCGAGAGCGTCATTCCGCTGCGCAACAACTTGCTGATTAGCCCATGAAAATCAAACCTGCTCCCCTGCATCTGCGTCCGAGCGGTCTGCGTATGCGCAGCCCCGCTTCCGAGCGTGGCTTCTCGCTATTTTTCACGCTGATAGCGTTGGCTGTTCTGCTCGTCGCCACGGCCTCCATCATGCGCTCCAGTGGGCTCAACCTTTTCTCCACCGGCAACATCTCTTTTCAACAAGACATGGTCTCCAGAGCGGAACAAGTCAATGTCCGCATGTATGAGCTCTTCCGCCCAGGAGGCGCCCTCGCCACCAATAGCAGTCTCGCAGCCAGCAGCACGGCTAACAATTACAGCGCACTTGCGCTATCCACGAATGGCCAAGGCATTCCATTGGCCTTGATCAATGACACCACCTTTGAGAGTGCGGGCGTCGCGAGCAATGACATCAATGACACCGACAGCAATACAAAAATACGCTATGTCGTTGAACGCCTGTGCGACCAAGCAGGGGACGCCGCCACTTTAGGCGTGAAGCATTGTGTCAAAAGCCCTGACAGCAAGCCCATCCTAGGAGGCAGCAGTACCCAGGCGGGTATGGCCATCCCTCCCAGCTTTGCGCCTATTTATCGGGTCAGTATTCGCGTACAAGGTCCTAGAGGCTCGGAGACCTATATCCAGAATACTTTCCTGAAGCCCAATTGAGAGGTATCTATGGCAAAAACCAAAATTCAATTAATTCGGCTGATGGGCATGCTCGCCATCGCTGCGGGCACGACTACCAGCAGCCAAGCAGTTGCACTGGCGGATGCCCCGCTCTTCTCGACGATGAATGTCCCTGGCAACCTGGCCTTGGCGTTGTCTGTCGAGTACCCCACAGCGATCAGTGTTGCCAATTTGGGTGACTATGTGCATGCCAACACCTATTTGGGTTACTTCGATCCGGAGAAGTGCTACGACTACACGTTTGTTAAAACCGACCCCGATTCAAGCTATTTTCAACCTGCAGGCAAAGCCAATAGCCATACCTGCTCCAGCAAATGGAGTGGCAACTTCATGAACTGGGTGAGCATGCAGACGATTGACCCGTTTCGCTGGGCACTCACAGGGGGCTACCGAGCTACCGACACCTCCTCCCTGACCATTCTGCAGAAGGCCTGGGGTTCGTCACAAGGGTCGGCCGCAGGAAATTACCCCTACCGCGGAACGGACCTTGCAACTGGCAATAAATTAAGTACATCCGACGTCACCAAAGTAACCCCCGTTGGAGGCACCAGATTCAACACCCGCATTTGGGCAAAAGGCATTGATATGGTTTTCTCCACTGCCAGTGGAACCAATTATCAAAGCAGTTCGCCAAGCAATTTAAAACATTATGGTGACGGCACGACCAGCAGCAGCGCCACTTATTACGTAAAAATCCGTGTCAAGGTCTGCGACAACACGACAGCCAGTGGCGGCCTGGAAAGCAACTGTGTCAGATACGGCAGCAGCTACAAGCCAGAAGGGCTGATGCAAAAATACTCGGACAAAATCCGCTACAGCGCCTTTGGCTATCTGAACCAAGGTGGCGGGAGTCGCCAAGGTGGCGTTCTACGCGCAAAGATGGGCTTCATTGGCCCTACCAAACCGGTGGCAATGTCTACGACGCCAGAAAACAATACCACGAAGGAGTGGAACGGATCTACCGGCATCATGGAGGCCAACCCAGACTCGGCATTGGCAACGGCTAGTGGCGTCAGCAATAGCGGCGTCATGAACTACCTGAACCAGTTCGGCAATTACTCCAAGGGCTATATGTCCTATGACAACGTCAGTGAAATGTACTACGCAGCTGTACGTTATTACCAGAACAAAGGCAATGTGCCGGAATGGACCAGCGGCGCCACACTTTCGCAAAAGGACAACTTCCCCGCAGACACCAACTGGACGGATCCTATTATCTACTCTTGCCAAAAGAACTTTATTCTTGGCATTGGCGACAGCAACACCCATTATGACGTGGCAACCCCGCAAAACAATGGTATCCCAAATTCCATAGCACGTACCGTGCCCGCCCTCGTTGCAGCAGATAGCTTCAACAAATCCTGGGATTGGACTGGTCTGGTCGAAGATGCTGAGGGCGGCGATGTGAAGACTCGCAATAGACGTTGGGGCTCCAGCCCAGGTTCAGAATTCATCGCGGGTCTGGCTTATGGCAACCACGTTAACGATATCAGAACCGACACCTCAATGCCCGGCAAACAAACCATCGAAACCTATTGGATGGATGTGATGGAGGGCCAGTACGCTCAGGATAGAAACCCCTATTGGCTGGCCGCTAAATACGGCGGATTCAAGGTGCCGGAGGGGTTTGACACAACTGCTACACCTAACTTGACAGAGTCAAGCTGGTCCTCTGGTGAGTCCATTACCATGTATCCAAGTGGCAACTTCAGTAGCTCCTACAAGAGGACCCGTTTGCGGCCAAAAAATTACTTCCTGGCAGGTAATGCAGGCCAAATGGTGCAGGGCTTGACCGATGCATTCAACAGCATTGCAGCTTCGGTGAATGCCTACACCACGGCAGTCACACCCACGTCTAATGTGATTTCGGCCTCAGGCACCACCTCATACTCTGCCAGCTATGGCAGCGAGTACTGGACGGGTACCGTGAAGGCGGCTACCTTGGCCTTCACCAGTTCTGGTTCATCCCTGACCGACCTCTGGTCGACTGACACCAGCCTGCAGACGCAATTTGCCGGAACGGGTTGGAACACCGGACGCGTCGTGATCACCTGGGACAAGAACCATGTCACCAGTCCGCGCGGCGTTCCCTTTAGAACCGCGAGCTTGTCCAGCACGCTCAAGTCAGCCTTGGATACCAGCTATGTCACGGGCGATGACTCCGGCAACTACCTGAATTACCTGCGTGGCGACAAGAGCAACGAAGTGGGCACCTCAGGCGGAACGAATGCCTACCGCATGCGGATGAGTCCGCTGGGGGATATTGTCAACTCCAAGATCGTGCTGTCCACGGCACCCAAGATGCCGTATACCGAGGCCTATAACGTCGGATACGCCGCATACAAGACTGCACAGGCTTCCCGCACACCGTTGGTGCTGTTCGGCGCTAATGATGGCATGCTCCACGCGCTGAACGGGAGCACGACCGGCGCCAACGCAGGCAAAGAAGTGTTTGCCTATATTCCCGGACAGACTTTCTACGGTCCTGATGGCACGACGTCCACACAAGCAAACAGCGATGGCCTGGCGGCCATTGGCAACCCTGCCTATGCGCATCGCTACTATGTCGATGCCACGCCCCAAGTATTTGACCTGGACTTCAAGGGCACCGACGGCTCAACCTTGTCCGATAACACCTGGAAAACGATTGTGGTCGGAGGCCTAGGCAAGGGTGGAAAAGGCTTTTACGCCATCGATATCACCAGCCCATCGGACATGAGCACCGAGACGGGCGCTGCCGGCAAAGTACTGTGGGAGATCAGCAATACCACCACAGGTTTCTCCCATCTGGGTTACAGCTATGGCGCGCCCATCATGGTCAAGACTGCCAAATACGGCTGGACGCTCATCCTGACCTCGGGCTACAACAACGATGACAACCAGGGCTATCTGTTCCTCGTCAACCCTGCCACTGGCGCATTGCTGGAAACCATCAGCACGGGCGTGGCCGCACCTGGCTTGGCTCAAGCCTCTGCCTTTATCAATGACTACACCAATGGCCGAGCAGATGCGGTCTATGTGGGTGATTTGAATGGCAAGCTCTGGCGTTTTGACCTGAGCAAGACCACTGGGGCATATGACACTCCTATCGTCCTGTTCCAAACAGAATCGCCAGATACCGGCGCCCAGCCCATTACGGTGGCGCCTATTCCTGAAATTCATCCCAATACACGCGCTCGCACCATCTTGTTTGGTACCGGAAAATTGCTGGATGGCCAGGACATTGCCCTGAGCCAACGCCAGAGCTTCTATGCGGTTCTGGATGGCGACAACACCGCATTTGCGCCTGCGCCCACCAGTGCTTTGACACGCGCCGAACTGACGCAGGTAGCGTCGCTGACTACCGCAGTGACACTCCCTACCGATTCTCGCGGTTGGTACTATGACTTGGGTCTGACCAACAATATTGCGTGGCGTATTGTCGTGACCCCCACCGCTGCGGATGGTGTGGCGCTGTTTACCGCTACGCTGACAAGCGGCGATGCCTGCAGTCCGGCGGGACAGGGCCGAGCCTACGCCGTAGACTATGCACGTGGTTTCTCGGTGTTGAAGAACCCCGATAACTCCGGCGGCATTGTGGAATTTGTAGCGCTGAACAGCTCACCCACGGACAACGTGCTGTTCAAGGTGGATGGCGTGTTGCGCGGCTTGATCGGGGATGCAACCGGCCAGACCACCGAGCTGAAGCTCAATACACCGGGTGCGCTGGGCGTGCGCTTGATCAACTGGCGCGAAATCAAGGCAGTCAACTAGCCGCTTGGCACGGACTGTGCCGTAAATACCAGAAAGGCTCCAGCAATCCATTGCCGGAGCCTTTTTTATCGCCCATCCTCAGGGCAAAACCATCACCCCAACGCCCCCCGCATCTGCTCAATCACCCCCTTGTAATCAGGCTTGCCAAAAATCGCACTGCCCGCCACAAAGGTGTCCGCCCCCGCATCCGCCACGCGGCGGATATTGGTTTCCTTGATGCCGCCGTCGACTTCCAGGCGGATGTCCTTGCCGCTGGCGTCGATGCGCTTGCGCGTTGCTTCGATCTTGCGCAGGGTCGAGTCGATGAAGCTCTGGCCGCCAAAGCCGGGGTTGACGCTCATCAGCAAGACCAGGTCGATGTCCTCGATCACCCAGTCCAGCACGTCCAGTGGCATCGCCGGGTTGAACACCAGGCCAGCCTTGCAGCCCTGCGCCTTGATGGCCTGGATGCTGCGGTGTACATGGGCCGAAGCATCGGGGTGGAAGCTGATATAGTCGGCGCCTGCCTGGGCAAAGGCGGCGGCCAGCTCGTCCACCGGCTGCACCATCAGGTGCACATCGATAGGTGCCGGCGTACCGTCAGGCTTGATCGCATGGGGCTTCAGGGCCGCGCAAATCATCGGCCCGAAGGTCAGATTGGGCACGTAATGGTTGTCCATCACGTCAAAATGTATCCAGTCCGCGCCAGCGGCCAGTACGTTGCGCACTTCCTCGCCCAGGCGGGCAAAGTCTGCAGACAGGATTGAGGGGGCAATTCGGTAGGTGGAGCTCATCCCTCTATTGTCGCAGTTAGTATTTCTACCTGACTTCAATCCAGTTTCACATGCCAAAGTTCCAGTTTGAGGTGTCGGTGACACCACAGTACCTGCCTGAGCAGTCCCTGCCCGAGGCCGGCGTATTCCACTTTGTCTATAGCATCATCATTCGTAACAGTGGTGAGGTTCCCGCGCAGCTGATCGCGCGGCACTGGATCATCAAGGACGCCACCGGCTTGGTCCAGGAGGTCAAAGGCCTGGGGGTGGTGGGCCACCAACCGCTGCTCGCTCCCGGCGAATCCTTTGAGTACCAGAGCCAGTGCCGCCTGGCCACCCCGCAAGGCAGCATGGAAGGCAGCTACCTGTGCATCAGCGATGAGGCCCAGACCTTTGACTGCCCGATCCCCCGCTTCACGCTCGACGCCACACAGTACCCCGCCCAAGACGACGACCTGGCGCAAGGACGAGTGCTGCATTGATGTTCAGCAAGAAGAAACCAGATCCGCTGGCGCAGCTGCTCGCAGCGCTCGACCCTGATGCCCCGCTGGCCGAGCGCAACCTCTGGATCATCGAGATCGCCGCCTGGATTCGCGGCCAGCAAAACTCGGTCGACGCGGCCGTGGCCCGCGTGAGCCAGTTGCTGGACGCCATCGATGGCGATGCCGCGCTGCGGGACAAAGTGCAGCGCTGGTGGGCCGTGCAACTGCAGACGGTGGACCTGACGGCGCTGCTGGCCGATTTTGGCTTTGCGCCCCGCACCGCCTTCTTCAATGAGCTGGCCGAGCGCCTACGCTGGAAGCTGCTGCCCTCCACGCCCGAGACGATCGACGCCACCGTGCTGTTCTCGATGGTCCTGCACACGCCTTTCGATGCCCAGTGGCTCAAGGTCATGGACAAGCCCTTGCTCGAGCGCATCGCCCAGCTGCTGTCGCCCGGCTTTGTGTCGCTGGAGGTGATGGTCGTCCCCACGCAGATTGCGCAAAGCGATGTCGATGCCGGCAGCATTGCCGGGCTGGAGCACTACGGCAACCGCCTCTCGCCCTGGCAGCACCTGGTGCTCAATGCCCTCACCTATTGCGCCGGCCAGATTCTGGCGGCCGGCTTTGCGCCGGAGCTGCGCCTGCGCATGAGCGGCAGCGCCAAGAACACCCAGCCCTTCTACAGCCTGATCAGCGGCGTCGAAGAGCTGCGCCGCGCGATGCTGCACCCCAGCCCCAAGGCCGCCGATGTGCTGGAGGCCGAAGAGAACGTGCGCCGCAGCCTGGACGAATGCCGCACCGCCGTGGCCTCGATCTACGAACACTTTGAAGATAATGGCGTCTCGGTCGGCGTGGTGTTCCGGCTGCGCCAGCTGCGCATGCGCATCTTGCGCGTGCGCGAGCTGCTCGACTGCCTGCTGTCGGCCAACCCCAAGGTCATCACCGCCAAGCTGCTGGCCCACCTGGTGGCCGTGGGCCTGGAGCGCCAGAGCATCCGCGCGCTGATCTCGTCCAATTCGTCGCTGCTGGCCTCCAAGGTGGCCGAGCGCAGCGCCGAGACCGGTGAGCACTACATCACCCGCGACAAGCGCGAGTACGCGCAGATGGCGCGCAAGGCCGCGGGCGGCGGCCTGGTGATGGCCTTCACCACCTTGATCAAGTTCGCACTGCATGCGGTGGCCATCTCCGCGTTCTGGGGCGGCTTCATCGCCGGCTTCAACTATGCGATCAGCTTTGTGCTGATCCAGCTGCTGCACTTCACCGTCGCCACTAAGCAACCGGCGATGACGGCACCGGCGATGGCCGCCAAGCTCAAGGAGTCGGGCGATACCGAGGCCGGCATTGCGTCCTTTGTCGACGAGGTCAGCTACCTGGTGCGCTCCCAGGTGGCTGCCGTGCTGGGCAATGTGTTCACCGTCTTCCCGATGGTGCTGCTGCTCACCTGGGGCTGGGCGCGTGCCACCGGCTCGCCCTTTATCGACCAGCACGAGGCCGAGCAGACGCTGAAGTCATTGACCCTGCTGGGCCCCTCGGTGTTCTATGCCGCGTTTACCGGCGTGCTGCTGTTCTCCTCCAGCATCATCGCCGGCTGGACCGAGAACTGGTTCGTGCTGCACCACATGGATTCGGCCATCCGCTACAACCCGCGCATCACCGGCTTTTTGGGCAAGGCGCGCGCTGCGCGCTGGGCGGGCTTCATGCGCCGCCATATCTCCGGCTTTGCGTCCAACATCTCGCTGGGCTTCATGCTGGGGCTGATTCCGGTGGTGGCACAGTTCTTTGGCCTGCCCATCGATATCCGCCACGTGACCCTCGCTGCCGGTCAGATCGCCGCAGCCGCGACCAGCATGGGCTTTGAGGTGCTGCACTTCCACGGCTTCTGGCTCTGCGTGGCGGCCCTGCCCTTGCTGGGTGGCTTCAACATTCTGGTGAGCTTCTACCTGGCGTTCCGCCTGGCCCTGCGCGCGCAAAACGTCAGCAATGTCGAGCGCTCGCACATCTACAAGGCGCTGCTCAAGCGGGTGCTGACGCGGCCGCTGAGTTTTTTGCTGCCGCTGCGTTTGAGCCGCAACGCCAGCCCGGGAGGGCGCTGAGATGGCACAGGGCGAGTTCGAACTGATTGCGCAGTACTTCCAACGGCCGGTGCAGCGGGCCGTGCTCGGCGTCGGTGACGACTGCGCCTTGCTCGCGCCCAAGCCTGGCATGCAGCTGGCCATCTCCAGCGACATGCTGGTGCAGGCCCGCCACTTCTTTGCCGATGTGGACCCGCGCACGCTGGGCCACAAGGCGCTGGCCGTCAACCTCAGTGACCTGGCTGCCACGGGCGCGCAGCCGCTGGCCTTTACGCTGGCGCTGGCCCTGCCCGCTGTCGATGGGCCTTGGCTGCAAGGCTTCTCGGAGGGCATGTTTGCCTTGGCCGATGCCCATGGTTGCGAGCTGGTGGGTGGTGACACCACCCAGGGCCCGCTGAACATCTGCATCACCGTGTTTGGCGAGGTGCCGGCCGGCCAGGCGCTGCTGCGCAGCGGCGCCCAGCCCGGCGATGACATCTATGTCAGCGGCCAGCTGGGCGATGCCCGCTTGGCGCTGGAGGCCTTGCTTGGCCAGGTGCAGCTCCCCGCCGCTGCGCTGGCCGCAGCCCGCCAGCGGCTCGAAAGCCCCAGCCC
>NZ_APCR01000605.1:0-4091 GCF_000410635.1 Comamonas sp. B-9 | reverse complement strand
GCAGCGCAGCGCACAATGCCCAGATCGCCCGGGAGGCCGCGCAGCGCGGCGGTGCGCCCGCGCCCACGGCCGACACCAGCTTTGGCGGCCTGAGCAATACCCAGTACGGCGATCTGCAATGAGAACATTTTCAAAGCCTCTGACGCGGCGCGAAGAGACTTTGCGCGGGTCCTTGGCAGCTCTTTGCTGAGGTGCGAAGGCCCGCTGGCCGCAGTCAGTGCCCCGCGAAATCCACCAGCGTGAACAGCGGCAGACCGGCGTCGGTCAGCCGCTTGGAGCCGCCCAGCTCCGGCAGGTCGACAATCGCTGCGCCCTCCATCACCTGGGCGCCCAGCTTTTCCAGCAGCTTCTTGCCGGCCATCATCGTGCCGCCAGTGGCAATCAGGTCGTCGACCAGCAACACCTTGTCGCCGGGCTTCACGGCGTCGGCATGCAGCTCCACGGTGGCACTGCCGTATTCGAGCTCATAGGTTTCTTCGACCGTGGTGAAGGGCAGCTTGCCCTTTTTGCGGATGGGCACAAAGCCCACCTTGAGCTGGTAGGCGATGACCGCGCCCAGGATGAAGCCGCGCGCATCGAGCCCGGCCACCACATCGGGGCGCATGTCGCGTGACATGTAGCGGTGCACAAAGGCATCGATCAGCACATGGAAGACCTGCGGGTTCTGCAGCAGCGGGGTGATGTCCCGGAACTGCACGCCCGGCGCTGGCCAATCGGGAACGGTGCGGATGTGGTGACGCAAAAAGGCGTTGACGTCGGGAGCGTGCATGGTGGGCGGGCAGAAAAGGGGAGGAGCCGCCATGGTAGTCCAACTGCGGCAGCAGCAACCGGTACCGAGTGCAGGTTAAGCATGTTTGGCAATGACCTGCGCCCGCCGGGGCGCGGGCGCTCCGATAAAATCAGCCTCCATGAGCACCCTACAGCCCAAGCGCCCCGTTGAAGCGGCGCAGATTCTGCGCCTGGCGGCGTCTACCTTCGCGATCGAGGCCGAGGCCATTGCGGCACTGACGCAGCGCCTGGACGACAACTTTGTCCAGGTCGTGCAGCGCATGCTGGACATTCCCGGGCGTGTGGTGGTCACCGGCATGGGCAAGAGCGGGCATGTGGGGCGCAAGATTGCCGCCACCCTGGCATCGACCGGCACGCCGGCATTCTTTGTGCACCCGGGCGAGGCCAGCCATGGCGATCTGGGTATGGTCACGGGCCAGGACCTGGTGCTGGCCATCTCCAACAGCGGCGAGAGTGGCGAGATTTCCGTGCTGCTGCCGGTGCTCAAACGCCTGGGCGTGCCCGTGGTGGCGATGACGGGCAACCTGCAGTCCTCGATGGCGCGCCATGCCGACTGGGTGCTCAACACCCAGGTGGACAAGGAGGCCTGCCCGCTGAACCTGGCCCCCACGGCCAGCACCACCGCGCAAATGGCGATGGGCGATGCGCTGGCGGTGGCGCTTTTGGATGCGCGTGGCTTCAAGGCCGAGGATTTTGCCCGCTCCCACCCCGGTGGCGCGTTGGGCCGGCGCCTGCTCACCCATGTGGCCGACGTGATGCGCAGCGGCGCTGAACTGCCGACCGTGTTGCCAAGCGCCAGCTTCAGCGACCTGATGCGCGAGATGAGCGCCAAGGGCATGGGGGCCGCTGCCATCGTCGATGCGAATGGCCTGCTGCAAGGCGTGTTCACCGATGGTGATCTGCGCCGCCGCATTGAGGCCGGTGCCGATTTGCGCGGGCTGACAGCCGCCGAGGTGATGCATGCCACGCCGCGCCAGATCTCGGCCGACGCACTGGCGGCCGACGCTGCCGCGATGATGGAGGCCCACCGCATCACCAGCGTGCTGGTGACCGATGCGGCCCAGCGCCTGGTGGGCATCGTGCATGTGGGCGATCTGATGCGGGCCAAGGTGATCTGATGGCCAGCACATTCACCTTGCCCGCCATCACCCCCGCCCAGCACTGGCCCGCTGAGCTGCTGCTGCGCGCCCAGGGCATCAAGATCGTGTTTTTCGATGTGGATGGCGTGCTCACCGATGGGGGCCTGTACATCAGCGAGCAGGGCGAGACGCTCAAGCGCTTCCACACGCTCGACGGCCATGGCCTCAAGATGCTGCGTGAGGCCGGCATTATGCCGGCCGTCATCACCGGGCGCGATTCGGCACCGCTGCGCCACCGCCTGGCGGCGCTGGGCATCGCGCATGTGCGCTATGGCACCGAGGACAAGCTGCCTGCCGCCCAGGCCATGCTCGAGGCCCTGGGCCTGGACTGGCACCAGGCGGCTGCGATTGGCGATGACTGGCCGGATCTGCCGGTGCTGCGCCGCTGCCAGCTGGCCTGCGCCCCCGCCAATGCCCACCCCGAAGTGCTGGGCGTGGCACACTGGGTAACCACCCGCCAAGGCGGCGCCGGTGCTGCGCGCGAGCTCTGCGACGCCGTGCTGGCCGCCTGCGGTGCCTATGTCAACCTGCTCGATCGGTACGGACAATGAAATCTCGCCTGCGACGCCTTATGGACCTGTCGTCCATCTACCTGCCGGTGATCCTGATGGGCCTGCTGGCGCTGGGCACCTGGTGGCTGGTGCGCAATGCCCCCAAGCCCCAGAGCGTGCGCGAGCAGGTGGTGGCCGGCCACGAGGTGGATTACTACATGAACGACTTTTCGGTGCGCAGCTTTGACGGCACCGGCGTGCTGACCAGCGAGATCCAGGGCAACAAGATGCGCCACTACATGGACACCGACACCCTGGAGATCGACACGGCCACGATGCGTGCCATCCGCCAGGATGGCTCCACGACGGTGGCCACCGCCAACCGCGCGCTGTCCAATGCCGATGGCTCCGAAGTGCAGCTGTTTGGCAATGCCAAGGTGGTGCGCAGCAGCAACAAGCCAGGCGCTCCGCAGATGGAGTTCCGGGGCGAGTTTCTGCACGCCTTTGTCAATGAAGAGCGGGTGAGCTCGAACAAGCCCGTGGAGATCATCCGGGGCCAGGACCGGTTCACGGCCGATTCGATGGTCTTCAACAACATCACCCAGGTCGCAGAGCTCAAGGGCCGGGTCAAGGGCGTGCTGCAGCCCGCACGCTGAGCGCCGCATGTTTACCTCCCTGAGCGATGCACCACTGGTGCTGATCACCGGCGCCTCCAGCGGCATCGGCCAGGCGCTGGCCTGGCGCTACTACCAGGCCGGTTACCGCCTGGCCTTGGTGGCCCGCCGTACCGCGCTGATTGCGGACTGGGCCCAGGCGCAGGCGATGGACGCCAGCCGCTACGCCATCTATGGCGCGGACGTTGCCAACCAGGACCAGATCATTGCCGCTTGCGAACAGTGCCTGCAGCAGCAGGGCCTGCCCGATGTGGTGGTGGCCAATGCCGGGGTGAGCTACGGCATCGACACCGCCGAGCGCGAGGACCTGGAGGTCATGGCCCAGACCTATGCGACCAATGTGATTGGCATGGCCGCGACCTTCCATGCCTTTGTGCGGCCCATGCAGGCGCGCGGCAGCGGCAAGCTGGTGGGCATTGCCAGTGTGGCCGGCATACGCGGCCTGCCCGGCCATGGCGCCTACTGCGCCAGCAAGGCGGCGGTCATCAGCTACTGCGAGAGCCTGCGGGTGGAACTACAGCGCAGCGGCGTGCAGGTGGTCACCATCTGCCCGGGCTTTGTCGCCACGCCGCTCACCAGCCACAACCGCTACGGCATGCCCTTCCTGATGCAGCCCGAGGCCTTTGCCGACCAGGCCTTTGCGGTGATTGCCAAGGCGCGCAGCTATGCCGTCATCCCCTGGCAGATGGGCTGGGTGGCCAAGCTGTTGCGCTGCCTGCCCAATGCCCTCTATGACCGCGCGCTGGCCAACCGCCCGCGCAAGCACCGCCACCGCGAGCGGGTGCAAGAGGCGCCACCGGGTCAAGACTGAAAGCAGGTCCTGAGCCGGGCATGAAAAAAGCCCCTGGCGGGGCTTTGTCGTTGCGGTGCGGCACAGCGCCGGGCTGTGCCTGCAGACATCAATAGTCGTCGTTGTTGTCGTAGCCTTGGTTGCCGCCGCGGTTGCGCGAACCATTGCCGTAGGGGCTGCGGAAGCCGCCATCGCGCTCACCGCCACG
>NZ_APCR01000603.1:0-3111 GCF_000410635.1 Comamonas sp. B-9 | reverse complement strand
TAGGTGTCGATCAAGGGGTTCTGGATATCAGCCAGGCTGGCATGCGGTGCCTCGGCGCTGCGCGGTTGGGTGCGCGAGAGCATCAGCCCGTCGCCAGCCAGGCCGGCGCGCTCGGCCCCGGCGGCCGAGAACGTCGCCTGCCAGATACGTGACAACAGCTGCGGCCCAGCGGGATAGAGACGATCGCCGCCGGGCAGCGGCAGCCCCGCCCAGGCATTGCGCAGCACGGCCAGGTGCTGCGCATAGATGCGGGCGCGGTCGTCGCTGCGCAGTCCAAAGGCGCTAAAGGATTCGGGCGTGCCACCGGTGCCCACGCCAAACTCCAGGCGGCCGCCCGAGAGCAGATCGAGCACCACCGCGTCTTCGGCCACCCGGATGGGGTTTTCCATCGGCAAGGTGACAATGCCGGTGCCCAGCCGGATGCGCTGCGTGCGCGCGGCCACATGGCTCAGAAACACCAGCGGTGCAGGCAGGCCGCCTTCGGCTTCATGAAAGTGGTGCTGCGCCACCCAGGCCGTGTCAAAGCCATGGGCCTCGGCATGCTGGATCTGCTCGCTCACCAGGCGGTAGCGCTCGGCCGCGCTGGCCTGGTCCAGCAGGCGGCTGAAAAAGCCCAGGCGTTTTCTAGGCGGCGAGTGCGGGGAGAGGCTCTGGTTCATAGGCATGCTTTTTTCCGGGAATGGCGGCGATCAGCTCGCGCGTATAGGCACTGCTGGGGCGCGAGAACACCTCGTCCACCGGCCCGGCATCGACCTGGCGGCCACCCTGCAGCACCGAGACGGTGTCGGCAATCTGGCGCACCACGGCCAGGTCGTGCGAGATAAAGAGATAGGTCAGTTGCAGCTCGCGCTGGAGCTGGTCGAGCAAGGCCAGAATCTGCGCCTGCACGGTCACATCGAGGGCGGACACGGCCTCATCGAGCACCAGCACGCGGGGCTGCAGGATCAGCGCCCGGGCAATCGCCACGCGCTGGCGCTGGCCGCCCGAGAGCGCGCGCGGCCGGCGTGTCAGCACTGCAGGCGGCAGGCCCACACGGGCCAGCATGTCGCGCACGCGGCGCTCGCGCTCGGCAGGTGGCAGGCGCTCAAAGTTCAGCAAGGGTTCTTCGATGATCGCGTAGATGCTCTGGCGCGGATCGAGCGAGCTGAACGGGTTCTGGTAGACCAGCTGCACGGTTTTGCGGAACTGGCGCAAGGCCTCTCCGCGCAAGGCCGTCACATCCACGCCTTCCACCGTGATGCTGCCCGATGTGGGCTTGCCAAAGCCGACCACGTCGCGGATGGGCGTGGGCTTGCCCGAGCCGGACTCGCCCACGATCGCATGCGTGCTGCCCCGGGGCACGTCAAACGAGATGCCATCGACGGCACGGAACAGGCCGCGCTGGCCCGCCACCGCAAAGTCATGCACAAGGCCCTGCACCACAATGGCCGGCTCGGCATCCACGGCCCGGGGCGCGCGTGCCGGCACATGGCCCAACGATGGCGCATCGGCCAGCAACTGGCGCGTATAGCGGCTTTGCGGATTGCGCAGCACATCGGCCGTGGGCCCCTGCTCCTGGATACGGCCGGCCTGCAGAACGACCAGGCGGTTGGCGCGGTCGGCGGCCACGCCCAGGTCGTGCGTGACCAGCAGCACAGCAGTGCCAAACTCGCGGCGCAGGTCGTCGATCAGATCGAGAATGCGGCGCTGCACCGTCACATCGAGCGCGCTGGTCGGTTCATCGGCAATGATCAGCGCTGGCTGCAGCGCAATCGCGATGGCAATCAGCACGCGCTGCTTCATGCCACCCGAGAGCTCATGCGGAAACTGGCGTGCGCGCAGCTCGGGCTGCGACAGCCCCACTTTTTGCAGCAGCTCCAGCACGCGCTGGGCAATCTGCTTTTTGTCGCGCCAGCCATGCAGGCGCAGCATCTCGCCGACCTGGTCGCCCACAGTGCGCACTGGGTTCAGCGAGGTGGTCGGGTCCTGCGGAATCAGGCTGACCACCTTGCCACGCAGTGCTTGCAGTTGGCGCTGCGACCAGCCTGCTACATCGGTTCCATTGATGCGGATGCTGCCAGCCTGTACCCGGCCATTGTCGGCCAGCAGGCCCATGATGGACTGGGCGGTGGTCGTCTTGCCCGAGCCGGATTCGCCCACCAGGGCCAGCACCTCGCCAGCGGCGATGGAAAACGAGACCTCATGCACGGTGCGCTGCTCGGCCTGGCCATCGTGGTAGGCGATCGACAGGTTCTCCACCTGCAAAACGGGAATGGCGGTGTCCGTCATGCGCGCCTCCGGGTCAGATCGGCGCTGATATGGTTGGCCGCCAGCACCACCGCTGCCACCAGCAGGCCGGGCGCGGCCGTCAGCCACCAGGCGGTGGAGATGTAGTTGCGGCCTTCGGCAATCAGCAGGCCCCATTCGGGTGTGGGCGGTGGCGCGCCATAGCCCAGAAAGCCCAGGGTGGAGATCGCCAGAATGGCCGAGCCAAACTGCAGCGCCGCCAGCGCGATCACCGAGGTCAGCGAATTGGGCAGCACATGGCGCCAGAGCACGGCGGCAAAGCGCCCGCCACTGCCCAGTGCCGCTTCCACATAGTCAGAGCGGCGCACACGCACCACTTCCGAGCGCAGCAGCCGCGCAAAGCTGGCCACCGACACAACCCCCACGGCCAGCGCGGCATTTACCGTGCCAAAGCCCAGGATGATGATCACCGACAGCGACAGCAGCAGCGAGGGCACCGACAGCAGCACATCGACGATGCGCATCACCACATCCTCCACCCAGCCGCCCGTAGCACCTGCGACCAGGCCCAGCAGACTGCCCAGCACCAAGCCAACGCTGACGGCCACAAAGGCGCCGCTGAGCGAATGCACCGCGCCATAGACCAGGCGCGCATAGCTGTCGCGGCCCAGCGCGTCCGTTCCCAGCCAGTGGGCGGCACTGGGCGCCTGCAGCTGCTGGCCGGCGGTGCCCAGCACCGGGTTGTAGCTGGTAAACAGGCCCGGTGCGATGGCCCACAAGGCCACCAGCGCCAGCACACCCCAGGCCAGCAACAGGCCCATCGGTGCGGCACGCAGGCGCTGCAGAGCGGCAGCAAAGATCGCAGCCAGGCGCGGCGCGGCAAGC
>NZ_APCR01000620.1:0-9916 GCF_000410635.1 Comamonas sp. B-9 | reverse complement strand
GCGCTGCTGGCTTCGGCGGCCGGTGCCGTGCTTTTTTGCGCCTCGCGGTTGCGCAGGATGGGCGGCTGGGGCCGGGGTTCGCGCTCGCGGAACACCGCCACCCCAATCACGCCAATATCGCGCGGCCGGCCGGTGCGTGCGGCATACGCGTCTTCGCTGTGCGAGAAGTAGAAGGCCGCCACCTGCTGGTCGCTCTTGCGCCAGCCTGCAATGGCCCATTGCTGGCCGCTGCCCAGCACATAGCCATCGTCGGGCACGGCCGCCGCAGTCTGGCCGCTGATGGCATTGATGCCATCAATGCTGAGCACAGCCAGGATGCGGCCCCGGCTGCGGTTGTTGATATCGACCGCATAGCTGCTGCCCGGCTGGCCTGCCACCCAGTACTCGCCCTGGTGGTAGTACAGCGGCAGGCGCTGGCCGCTGCTGCGGTCAATGATCTGCACATCGGCTATCGGAGTGGCCTGCGCGGGCAGGCTGCCCAGCAGGCTGCTGGCAAACAAGGTCAGCGAGGCCAGTGCGTGGAGGCTACGGGGCTTGCGTGCGCGGCACGAAGCAGGGGCGGGTTGGAGGATGGTGTGCATGGCAGGGCGCTGCAGAAGTGGTGGTCTGCCCTGAATCGCGCTGCCCGCCCGCAAGGGGTTAAAGGACCCCGCCTGCAATCGTATTTATTTGTAAGTCGCCTTGGCAGGTGTACTTGCAGGCGCTCCCACGGCGCCTGCGCCGCAACCGCGCTTACTTCTGCGTGACCAGCGAGCAGGTGCTCTTGGACAGTGGCTGGAAGGCCTGCTCGCCCGGGATGGTGTCGAGGATCTTGTAGTAGTCCCAGGGGCCCTTAGATTCCTTGGGCGTCTTCATCTGCACCAGGAACATGTCATGCACCATGCGGCCATCCTCGCGCACATAGCCGTTTTGCGAGAACATGTCGTTGATCTTCATGGTCTTGAGCTGCTTGGTCACGGCCAGGCCGTCGTCGGTGCCCGCCGCCTCGATGGCCTTGAGGTACTGGGTGACGGCCGAGTAGACACTGGCCTGGTTCATCGAGGGCATCTTCTTCATGCGGGCCTGGTATTTTTTCGCCCATTCGCGCGAGGCATCGTTGCGGTCCCAGTAGAACGCGGTCGCAAAGGTCAGGCCCTGGCCCAGCTCCAGCCCCATCGCATGGGCATCGTTGATGTAGATGAGCTGGGGCACAAAGGTGAGGTTCTTGGTCATGCCAAACTCGCGCGCCGTCTTGATGGAGTTGACGGTGTCCTGCGTGGCATTGGCCAGCGCAATCACCTGGGCCTTGCTGGCCTGGGCCTGCATCATGAAGGACGAGAAATCGCTGGCATTGAAGGGGTGGTAGACGGTGCCCAGCACCTTGCCGCCCCCTTCCTTGACGAAGTCGGTGACCGTGGCTGCCGTCACCTTGCCGTAGGCGTAATCGACGGCCACGATGTACCAGTCCTTCTTGCCCTGGGCCAGGATACTTTGCACCGCCGACTTGCCCAGCGAGTACGAATCGACCGTGTAGTGGATCGAGGTGGGGCCGCAGAATTCATTGGTCAGCCCGGTGGACAGCGCGCCCGTGCTGATGGCGACCTTGCCGCGCTCCTTGGCCATCGTGAACACCGCGCCGGCGATGGCCGAGTTGTTGATGTCGACGATCATGTCCACGCCTTCGGCATCCCACCACTGGCGTGCCTTGGTGCCGCCGATATCGGCCTTGTTCTGGTGGTCGGCAAAGACCACTTCCACCGGCTTGCCCAGTACCTTGGCGCCAAAGTCTTCGACCGCCATCTTGGCCGCCTCGACCGAGCCTTTGCCGCCCGAGTCTGCGTACTGGCCCGACATGTCGCTGAGCACGCCGATCCTGACCTTGTCATCGGAGATGCCGGCGGCCTGGACGGCCAAGGTGGCGCATGCCAGCAAGCTGGCAGCAGCGGTGGATGTGCGAAGGGTCATGCTTGTCTCCTGTCTGTTTTTTGTCGTCGTTGGCAGTGCCGGGCTTTGCTGCAGCGCGGCCCAGGCCTGTGCAGGCATTATCAAAAGCGATGTCGCGGGTGATCACGGTGCTTCCCCTAGTGCGCTGGGCAAACCAGTCCCATCTGCGACAAAATGCAAGAATGCTGGCTGCAGCCCGCTGCTGTCTCAGTCATTCGGCTTGAAAGGCCCCGATGGATTCCTCGCACCCCAACCCTGCCCCTTTTGAACCCATGCCGCTCAACGCGATGAAGCTGCTGGTCTTGCTGGTGCTGGTGCTCAGCACCTTTGGCGGCCTGTACTGGGCGCCCGAGATCGATGCGATCTGGGGCCATGGCACGGCCTACCTGTATGGGGCATCGGTGCTGCCGGTGCTGTATGTGCTGCTGGTTGCCGGCTATGCCTTGTACATGCACGGCCATCCGGAGAAAGACGTGCAGGTTGCCCGCACTGACCATGGCACGAAACCATAAGTTCTTTGTGCTGTACCTGCTGGGCCTGGGCTGCTTCATCGGCCTGGTGGCCTGGGCCGAGCGCGCCGGTCTGTCGCGCCAGTGGATCGGGCCGCTCTTTCTGTTTGTGCCGGTGATGATGTATGCGGCCATTGGTGTCTGGGGGCGCACGGCCGATTCGGAGGAGTACTACGTCGCGGGGCGCCGCATTCCGCCCCTCTACAACGGCATGGCCACGGCGGCCGACTGGATGAGCGCGGCGTCCTTTTTGTCGCTGTCAGGTGCGCTGTATTTGCAGGGCTTTGCCGGCACCAGCCAGCAAGCCGGGGGACTGGCCTATCTGCTGGGCTGGAGCGGCGGCTTTGTGCTGGTGGCGCTGCTGATTGCGCCGCAGCTGCGCGCGCTCAATCTCTACACCTTGCCTGATTTTTTCCAGCTGCGTTATGGCGGGCGCTGGCCGCGCGTGATTGCCGCCGTCGCTGCGGTGATGTGCTCGTTTTCCTATGTGGTGGCGCAGATCTATGCGGTGGGCCTGATCGCCTCGCGGCTGACCGGTGTGCAGTTCGAAATCGGCATCATGCTGGGCCTGGGCGGCGTGCTGGTCTGCTCCTTTCTGGGCGGCATGCGCGCCATCACCTGGACCCAGGTCGCGCAGTACGTGATGATCCTGCTGGCCTTTCTGATTCCGGTCTCCTGGCTGGCCTACCAGCGCCTGGGCAGCCCGGTCGCCGCCGTGGCCTACACCCAGGATCTGGGCAAGATCGCCGATTACGAGAAGGGGCTGCTGAGCGATTCGGCCGAGCGCGATGTGGAGCTGGTGTTTTTGCAAAAGGGCATGCTGTATGAATCGCGGCTGCGCAATATTCCCGCCGCACTGGAGGCCGAGCGCACGCGCCTGCAGGAGAAGGTGCAGCAGCTGCGCATCAGCAATGCCGACCTGAACCAGGTGCTGGCCGCTGGGCGCGAGCTGGCAGCGCTGCCGCAGGACGAGGCGAGCGCGCGCGAGCTGTGGACGGCGGCTATGCGTGAGAACTATGCCCGCGCCCAGCCGCTGGGCGGCATGCCGCAGCACACCTTGCCCTATGCGCCGATGCTGGGCTCCGAGCAAAGCGCGCAGGAGCAGGAAAGCCTGTCGCGGCGCAACTTCATGGCGCTGATGTTCTGCCTGATGCTGGGCACCGCCGGTCTGCCGCATCTGCTCACCCGCTACTACACCTTGCCCAGCCCGGCCGCTGCGCGCAGCTCGGTGGTCTGGACCCTGTTCTTTGTGGTGCTGCTCTACACCAGTGCGCCGGCGCTCGCGGCTCTGGTCAAGCTCGAGGTGATGCAAGGCCTGGTGGGCAGCCATTTCGATGCACTGCCGGCCTGGATTGCGCAGTGGACACGCATGGACAACGCCTTGCTGTCGATCGAGGATGTGAACGGCGACGGCATTGTGCAGTGGGGCGAGATCCACCTGGGCGCCGACCTGATCATGCTGGCGACGCCCGAGCTGGGCGGCCTGCCATTTGTGGTCTCGGGCCTGGTGGCGGCCGGCGGGCTGGCCGCTGCGCTATCGACGGCCGACGGTCTGCTGCTGACCATCAGCAATGCGCTGGTGCGCGATCTCTACCTGGTCGAGCGGGGCAAGTCGGTCACGCCGCAGCAGCGCGTGATTCTGTCCAAGTTCACCTTGCTGCTGGTGGCGCTTGCGGCCGCGGCCGTCGCCTCGGTGCGCAGCTCGGGCATTTTGGTGCTGGTGTCGGCCTCGTTCTCGATCGCTGCTGCGGCCTTTGTGCCGGCCATGCTGCTGGGCCTGTACTGGCGCGGCGCGACGCGGCGGGGCGCTGTCTGCGGCATGGCTGCGGGCCTGGGCATCACCTTGTACTACATGGTCGTCAATATGCCGATCAACAGCCTGGCGCCCGGGGCGCAGGCCTCCGCCCATCTGTGGTGGGGCATCCAGCCCACGCTGGCGGCGGTGTTTGGCGTGCCATTGGGCGTGTTCGTGACCTGGGCGGTCAGCTGCTGCACCAGGCAGTCCGCGCCCCTGGCCAAATAGCCTCCACCAGGCGGGCCCGGATATGAAAAAACTGCACAGGCTGGGGGCCATGTGCAGTTTTTGGGACGGTGTGGATCACAGGCCAGGGGCCCTGCGTCGCTTAGACCTTCAGCAGTTCCACGTCAAACTTGAGCGTGGCGTTGGGAGGAATCACGCCGCCTGCGCCGCGTGCACCATAGCCCAATTCAGCGGGGATGATCAGCGTGCGCTTGCCGCCCACCTTCATGCCCTGCACGCCTTCGTCCCAGCCCTTGATGACCATGCCGGCGCCCAGGGGGAACACGAAGGGGTCATTGCGGTCCTTGCTGGAGTCGAACTTGGCGCCTTGCTCGCCATTGTTGAAGAGCCAGCCGGTGTAGTGCACGGTGACTTGTTGGCCCTTGGCCGCTTCGGCGCCGGTGCCAACTTCCGTGTCTTCGTACTGCAGGCCGGAGAGGGTGGTGACGGTGGTCATGTAAATCCTTTGTGAGTGCTTTGCTACCAGCAGCGATCATACCCGCCTGCCAAACACAGAGCCCGCACAAGGCGGGCTCCAGGGGGCAAAAAAGGGCCTCGGCGGGCAGGAATTTACTTCTTGGTCTGCGCTGCCACCCAGCGCGTGGCAAAGGCCTGCACATCGGACAGGCGCTTGAGCAGGTCCTGCCCCGAGGGGGTGACGGTGTAGCCGTCGCTGTTGTGGTCGAGAAAGCCCGCCTCGCGCAGCTCCTTGATGCGGGTGTTGAGCGTGTTGGGCGTAATGCCGCCCACGCTGTCTTGCAGCAAGCGGAAGGTCTGGGGATGTCCGTCCCGCAATGCCCAGAGCACACGCAAAGCGTAGCGGCACTCCAACCGCTCGAAGAGCTGGTTGATGGCGGTGTTTTCCTTGGCGCTCATGTAAGGGTCTCCTTGCGCTGTGTTGAGGAGCGAGGCCCAGGCCTTCGCATGCAAATCCACTGAGAGGGTGCGATCAGCGTCGCGGCAACATCTGCTACAAGTTTAATAGCTCTTCATCCACGATGTATAGGCGCAGCTGACGATTGGACCCAGGCGGCAGCGGAAGTGTTGTTCAATTGCTACGGTTTTTGAGTGTGCAAAGGCCGTCCGCAAGGCGCTGCAGCGCAGAAGTGGCACCTGTGCGCAGCCGGGCGGGCGCCCGGTTTTATAGCGGTCTGGCAGCTGTCTGGTGCCAGTCTGGAACTTGTCAGAGGGCGCTGTAGCGCACCACACGGGGGCCCCGGCACAGGCCAAACAGGCGCATGCCGGCCTGGTTGGCCACCTGGATGGCGAGCGTGGTGGGCGCGGAGATGGTGGCCAGCACCGGCAGGCCCATGCGGGCGCATTTGCGCACCAGCTCGTAGCTGGCGCGGCTGGTCATCACCACCAAGCCGGGCTGGCCCAGCATCTGCTGCTGCGCCATATGGCCCAGCAGCTTGTCCAGTGCGTTGTGGCGGCCTACGTCCTCCAGCGCCACCTGCAATTGCCCAGCCGGCGTGGCCCAGCCGGCGGCATGGACGGCGCCGGCCTGCTGGTTGAGCAGCTGCAGCTGGGGCAGCTGAGAAAACGCCGTCTGCAAGGCCGCCAGATCCACGCGCTGGGCCCAGTCGGGCAGCTGCGGCAGGGGCTCGGGCACCAGATCGAGGGCGTCCATCGAATCGATGCCGCAGATGCCGCAGCCGGTGCGGCCGGTGAGGGCGCGGCGCCGCTCCTTGAGGCGCACAAAGCAGCGGCTGGCGATCTGCATCTCCACGCTGATGCCCGGTGCTTCCGGGTCGGTGCCGCAGGGCGCCAGCGGCTGCACCTCGATGCCATAGCAGTCGGCTGCCTGGTCGATGATGCCTTCGGACAGCGCAAAGCCCAGTGCAAACACTTCCAGGTCCTGCGGGCTGCACATCATCACCGCATGCGAGATGCCGTTGAACACCAGCGCCACCGGTACTTCGGCCGCAACCGCATCCAGCCGCGAGACCGAGGCCTCCGGCGTGATCACGGTGGCGGGCAGGGGCTGGACGGCGCGGGGCAGATCGGAAGGCATGGCGCTGATTGTGACGCAAAGCGAATGACGGCGTCTGCGCCGTGGGCAGGCGCGCCCAAAAACAAACCCCGCCGAGGCGGGGTTGGGTGGCAAGACCTGGGTCTTGCGATCCGCAGGTCTTGCAGGGCTGGGCAAGCGCTTAGATGAAGCTGCGCAGCTTGTCCGAGCGGCTGGGGTGCTTGAGCTTGCGCAGCGCCTTGGCTTCGATCTGGCGGATGCGCTCGCGCGTCACGTCAAATTGTTTGCCCACTTCTTCCAGCGTGTGGTCGGTGGACATTTCAATACCGAAGCGCATGCGCAGCACCTTGGCTTCGCGCGGGGTCAGGCCATCCAAGATGTCCTTGACGACGTCGCGCAGGCCGGCCTGCATCGCCGCATCGACCGGTGCCGTGTTGGCGCTGTCTTCGATGAAGTCGCCCAGGTGGCTGTCGTCATCATCACCGATCGGCGTTTCCATCGAGATCGGCTCTTTGGCGATCTTCATGATCTTGCGGATCTTGTCTTCCGGGATCTCCATCTTCTCGGCCAGGATGGAGGCATCGGGCTCGAAGCCGAACTCCTGCAAGTGCTGGCGGCTGATGCGGTTCATCTTGTTGATGGTCTCGATCATGTGCACCGGAATACGGATGGTACGGGCCTGGTCCGCAATCGAGCGCGTGATCGCCTGGCGAATCCACCAGGTCGCATAGGTCGAGAACTTGTAGCCGCGGCGGTATTCGAACTTGTCCACGGCCTTCATCAAGCCGATGTTGCCTTCCTGGATCAGGTCCAGGAACTGCAGGCCCCGGTTGGTGTACTTCTTGGCAATCGAGATCACCAGGCGCAAGTTCGCCTCGATCATTTCCTTCTTGGCATTGCGCGATGCGCGCTCGCCGTCGTTCATGCGCTTGTTGATGAGCTTGAGCTCATCGAGCGGCACCACCACGCGGGCTTGCAGATCGATCAGGTTCTGCTGCAGCTCCTGCACCGGCGGGATATTGCGGCCCATGATGGCGCTCCAGCTGTTGCCCGCTTGCGCTTCCTTCTCGATCCATTGCAGGTTGAGCAGGTTGGCAGGGAACAGTTGGATGAACTTCTCCTGGGGCAGACCGCACTTCTCGACAATGATCTTGCGCAGGGCACGCTCTTTCTGGCGCACGCTGTCGACCTGCTCGCGCAGCATGTCGCAGAGCTTCTCAATGGTCTTGGCGGTGAAGCGGATGGTCATCAGCTCGGCCGACAACTGGCCCTGCACCTTGGTGTACTGGGCCGTGCCGTAGCCGCTCTTGTCATAGGCGGCGTGCAGCTGCTCGAACAGCGACTGCAGCTTGGCAAAGCGCGACAGCGCCTCGTTCTTCAGCTCTTCCAACTTCTTGGTCAGCGCCTTGGAGCCGCCCTTGCCGTCGTCGTCGTCTTCTTCGTCGTATTCGTCGAAGTCTTCTTCGGCCACGTAGTCGTCGTTTTCGTCGGCGTCGGAGAAGCCGTCCACCACGGTGGAGATGACGACCTTGCCTTCGCGGATCTCTTCGCCCATCGCCAGAATCTCGGCAATGGTCGCGGGCGATGCGCTGATGGCCAGCATCATGTCCTGCAGGCCGCCTTCGATGCGCTTGGCGATTTCAATTTCGCCTTCGCGGGTCAAGAGCTCGACCGTGCCCATTTCACGCATGTACATGCGGACCGGGTCGGTGGTGCGGCCGAACTCGGAATCCACCGTCGACAAAGCCGCTTCGGCTTCTTCTTCGGCTTCTTCTTCGGTGGTGGCGGACTGGCCGGTGTTGTTCAGCAGCAGGGTCTCTGCGTCAGGCGTCTGTTCGTAGACGGCCACGCCCATGTCGTTCAACATGGAGATCACCACTTCCAGCGTCTCGGCATCGACCAGCTTGTCGGGCAAGTGGTCGGAGATTTCGGCGTTGGTCAGGTAGCCACGGGTCTTGCCCAGCTTGATCAGGGCCTTGAGGCGCTGACGGCGGGTGGACATTTCCTCTTCGGTCAGCACGGCTTCGTCCAGGCCGAACTCCTTCATCAAGGCGCGTTCCTTGGCCTTGGAGACCTTCATGCGCAGCGGCTTGACCTTTTCGGTCGGAGCGTCTGGCGATGCGGAGACCTCTACGACCTCTTCGCTGTCGCCCGCGATGTCCTCTTCGATGTCCGAGAAATCGGTATCGTCGATATCTTCATCGCCCTTGTCCTTGGCTTTGGCCTTGGTGGTCTTGGCGGCGGTCTTGCGCGGCGCCTTGGGCTTGTCGTCTTCGGCCTTGGCGGTCTTGGCCTTGGTCGCAGTCTTGGTGGCGGCCTTGGCCTTCACCGGGGTATCTTCTTCGGCGGCTTCACTTTTCTTGGCGGCGCGCTTTTTGGGGGCACCTGCGTTGAGCAGGGCATCGGCTGCCTTGAGCAGTTCGGCCTGGGACAGGCGTTGTTTTTCGGACACGGAGCTAACCTTCTTCGTCGCTGCCTTGGCTGGGGTGGGCGCAGCACTGGCTTTTACGGTTTTGCCTGCTGCAGCAGTAGCGCGTTTGGCCGCCGGTTTGGCGGCAGGGCTGGCTGCTGTAGCTTTGGCACTTTTGGCCGCGCTGGTGGTAGTGGACGACTTGACGGACGACTTCGCGGACTTTGTAGCTGGCATGGACACCCTCAGAGCAAAGAGAACACACAAAGAAAACTGGCAAGCGCCATCACCGGCGCATTGAAACTGCAGTGGTCGATCGCCACAAAACTGTGGCGGTCAACGCGGCTGCACGAGGCGCTAAGCCTCAAGGCAAGATGTGGGGGCGAACATTTGGAATGCAGTCCTTGCGGTATTTTGGGCACTTGCGCTGGTGGCAAATCGCATGATTCTTCATACGGGCCCGGTCCGGAGGTGCTGCTGTCGCTCTTGCCGATGTGTCAAATATTATACCTTTTTGGCCAATGTCAAGGGCCTGTGCGGCAATCGGGGCAAATATTTTTATATGCCCTCTGGGTATTTGGAGCCGCGCCTATTTATTGACCTGGCGCTTGAGCAGGCCGATACGGTGGAAATTGCTCTGGTAGCGGCGCAGCGCCTGCGGGTCGGAAGCCTGGGTGACCAGCTGGCGGTTTTGCTCTTCGAGCTGGTCGAGCACGATGCGGCTGAGGGAGTCGCGCAGCTCGGCGCGGATCTCATCGAGCGGGCCGTCAATCTGGGCATGCTGGCCCCGCATCAGCGCGGTGGCGAAGGCCTCGACCGCATGGCCGCGCAGGTGCTCGCGCAGCACCGCCCAGGACTGGGCGCCGTGGGCCAGGAACTGCTGCTCCACCCAGGCGAACAGCGGCCCATGGGGGGCGGGCAACTGGGCCAGGGTGGCGGCGTCCTCGGGCGAGAAATTCTCCAAAAAGGCCATGTGCGACAGCAGCAGGCGCGCGGCCTGGTCTTCGCGGGTCACAGCCACGCTGGGCATCGGCGGTTGCGGCTCGGGGCGGGGCTGCCAGCCGCCTTTGCGGCCTCCCTGG